>JAJRWJ010000173.1 GCA_024276805.1 Gammaproteobacteria bacterium | reverse complement strand
GGAACTATCTTACCGCGCCGATCAGGGTGTCGAACAGACTGCTGGTGACACTGATCAGTTGCGCCGCCGCCTGATAGGACTGTTGAAATTTAATCAGATTGGCCGCTTCTTCATCGAGATTCACCCCGGAAACGTTTTGCCAGGACTCCTGCGCCTGATTGAGCAGGGTTTTCTGTGCCGTGGCGCTCAATTCCGCGGCATTGGTCAAGGTGCCGGTCGAGGAAACGATCTGCCCATAGCTGTCCTGAAATGTCGCCGTGCCGCCGATCATGGTCTGCTTATGCTCCAGGTTGGCCAGCAGCAGGGCATTGCGATTGTCACCAGGCATCGGCCCGTTGACCACATAACTGGTTCCGGAACTGTCCGTGGCAATATTGGTTGCAGCGGCAATTTTTCGCGTATCGGTGATGTTGAGCGCAAGTCTCTGGGCTGCATTGTCGGTCGGTTTGATCAGGAACCGGTCATTGGCATTCAATGCCGTATTCACGGTAATGGTGATGCCCGGCAGCTTGTCTCCCGGCTTGGCCGGCGGCGTGGGCACCACCAGTTTTCCGGCCAGCAGCTGCAGATTCACGCTGCTGTTGTCCGACAGCCTGGTCAGGGTATAGTTGACGCCATCATAATCGAGCTGAAAATCACTGAAATCCAGATTCCCAGCAGCGCCGGGGTTCAGATTGACATCCTGGAAGCTGACACTGATATCCCCCACTGTCCCTGCGGTCTTGTTGACCGGAATTTGCGGCGTTCCAAAATTGAAAAAATCCACTCCCTGCTGGCCATTCAAATCATAGCCATTGCCATGAATGGCATTGAATTCCATGGCCAGTCCGGCAGCGACCCGGCCCAGCTGCTGCCTGGCCGGATTCAGCACTTCATCACGAAAGCGCAACATGCCAACCAGCTTTCCACCAGACAAACTTCTGGTGACATCCTGGGAGCCCATGACGATTTGCATGCGTTTCGGGTCCAGTTCCGAGGCCTGCACGGAAAATTCCGTTGCCCTTGCAGCCAGCACCAGCGCCTGCCCCTGGCCGATAAAAACACTGATGGAGCCATCATCCTGGGGCAGCACGCTGACATCGATCAACTCCGACAATTTCACCAGCGCCTGATCGCGCTGGTCCAGCAGATCGTTGGGCTGCTGGCCATTGGCGGTGCGCCCCGTCTCGCCAACGATGCGCACATTGAGATCGGCGATCGACGCCGCCAGGGAATTGATTTCATCGACGCTGATTTTCATATCCTGATTGACCTGGGCGGTCATTTCATCGAAGCGGGAATCCATGGTATGAAATCGCTGGGTAAGAATTTCCGATTCTGAGAGCAATACCTGCCTGGCGGGAATCGAGGCCGGATCGTTGGCCACTTCGTTGACGGCATTGAAGAAATCCTTGACCGCTGGCGCCATGCCGGTGCTTGGGTCGGCGAGGAGATTATCGACCTGGGTCGCCAGCTGCCGATAGCGATCGACATCGGCAAACGTCGAGGTGCTGGAGCGCAGCTGTGCAGTGACGAACTGATCATAACTGCGGGCAATATTGGCGACATCGACGCCTCTGCCAATATAACCGGCTCCGGTAAACTGCGGCGGCCTGGTGGCCAGATCGGTGTGCTGTCTGCTGTAGCCTTCGGTGTTGACATTGGCGATATTTTGTCCGGTGGTATCCAGGGAGCGCTGGAAAGCCATCAACCCCGAAACCGCAGTACCTAAAAGTCCACCCGCCATCTTGAATACCTGCTTTGAGTTGCCTTGCCGGAACAATGCCCGGGACATTTGATGGGCACGTTTAGCCTTGCCCAACCAGTGTTTTATTCAATCCATCGACTTATAATTTATTGCCGATGCTCCATCACCGGCAGTACCAACTACCGCCCAGTCCCACGCATGGCCAGTTGCTGATCCGGCCGGTATTGCGCCATGGCGCTGCTGTGAAAAACCTTGATCACCTTTTCGGCATATCGGGGATCGGTCGCGTAGCCGGCCTGCTGCAGATCCTGTATGTACCGCCTGGCGCTGCCAGCATGCCGCAACGCCTGCTGATAGCGGGGATTGTCCCTGATGAACCGGACGTAATCCTGGAAGCTTTCCCGATAGGAACCGTAGGCACGAAAAGCCGACTGCTTTTTGACTGCCCGTCCCTGTTCATATTCCAGACTGGCAACTTTCATGCGGCGTCCCTGCCAGGCCTTGTCCGCCTTGATGTTGAACAGATTGTAACTGCTCCGGCCATCCTTGCCACCGATCACCGCCGCGCCCCAGCCGCTTTCCAGGGCGGCCTGCGCCAGCAGCATTCTGCCATCGACACCCAATTGCTCGCCCGCCTGCCTCGCTTCCGCGGAGAGTTGCCGCACGAATTGTTCTGCTGAGGTTATCGGCCGGTCAGCAGCGGTCTTTACCTGTGGGGATATCTGCTCACTGCCCGGCTGCCGCAGTGGCCTGGATACACTGCCAGACATGACCGGCTGGCTTCGGTAGGCATCCAGGCCCTGGTTTCTGACGCCTGCCGATGGTTTATCGGGACTCAGTTGCCTGACGATCAACCCGGCCAGACCAATTCCACCATCACCAGCCAGATGCACGGCAAGCTGTTTATCATACATATCCTGAAAGAAGCGGCTTTGATCGCTGTCCATGATGCCGTCAGCCAGTTTCGCCTCGCGCATGCTTTTCAGCACCATATTCAAAAAAATCGATTCGAATTGTCTGGCGACTTTCTGCAATGCTGCCGGCGACTCCTGGCGCGCCTGGGCCTTCAGTTTTGCCAGACCTGAGAAATCGGTATAGACGGCTGTTTTGTCGGCGCTCAACATGAATTCAGTCTCTCATGTGATTTATATGATGATCAATTCGGCGCGTAACGCCCCGGCTGTCTTCAGGGCTTCCAGAATGGCCACCAGATCACTGGGAGCGGCGCCCACGTTGTTTACCGCGCGCACAATATCATTCAGAGACACGCCGGGATTGAACACGAACATATGGTTGTTGCCTTCATCCACCTGCACATCCGATTGCGTGGTCTGCACCGTGTTTCCTCGGCGCGCGAAGGGCTGTGGCTGACTGACCTGCTGGTTTTCGGTGATCGTCACCACCAGATTGCCATGCGCGACAGCGGCGGGCTGGACCCGTACATTGCTGTTGATGACCACCGTTCCGGTGCGCGAGTTGACGATGATCCTGGCCGGCGCATCATCGGGCGCAAACTGAATGTTTTCCACCAGGGAAGCAAAAGTCACCCGCTGCGACCTGTCCAGCGGCGCATTGACCCGTATCGAGCTGCCGTCGATGGCGCTTGCTGTATCGGGTCCAAGAATCCTGTTGATAGCCTCCACCATACGATTGGCGGTGGTGAAATCCGCGCTGAACAGGTTGAAATACAGCGCATCACCATCACCAAAGGGCGTTTCCACACTGCGCTCCACGGTCGCACCATTGGCTATCCTGCCAACCACCGGATTGTTCACGGTGATTTTCGAACCATCGGCGCCCGATGCAGTCAACCCGCCCACCACCAGGCTGCCCTGGGCTACGGCATAGACCTTGCCATCGACACCCTTCAAGGGGCTCATCAACAGAGTACCGCCGCGCAGACTCTTGGCGTCTCCCAGGGAGGAAACCGTAACATCGATTTTTTGTCCCGGCTTGATGAAGGGCGGCAATTCGGCGCTGACCGACACTGCGGCGATATTCCTGGCTTTCGGGTCGATACCAACGGGTAAAACATTGATGCCCAATCTGGCCAGCATGGCCCGTAATGAACGCCCGGTAAATTTGGTCTTGTCACCGGTCTTGTTCAATCCAACCACCAGACCATAGCCAACCAACTGGTTGCTCCGGACTCCGGCTATCTCGGCCAGGTCTTTGATTCTTTCCGCGTAAACCGATAGTGGGCAAAGCAGTAGAAGCACAACAGCCAGCTTTTTATTCAGGAATTCGATATGTTTCATGTCCACTATCCGTTATCAAAATGGAAACAGCTAGTGAATGAACACCCTGGAAAACCAGCCCAGTTTACTGGCATCGGCAACCGCACCATCACCGGTATACATGATCACTGGGTTCGCCACCCGGGTGGACAACACGCTATTCGTGGAATCGATATCGATGGGCCTGACAATGCCGGACAGACGGATGAATTCGCTGCCCTGGTTGAGGGTCATGCGTTTTTCGCCCCGCACCAGCAAATTGCCATTGGGCAACACTTCGACCACCGACACACTGATGTCGCCGGTCAGACTGTTGCTTTGATTGGCTGCTCCTGTACCAGCGAATTTTCTTTTTGCCTGTACCTGGGTTTCGATATTCTTGCCCATGATCGCCGCCGCCGACATTCCCCAAAGAGTTGGCGCCTCGATCTTGATATCGGCATCCTTGGTCACCTCCAGATCGGCATCTTTTTTGGCCTGGATCTGTTCCACCAGCTTGATGGTCAGAATATCACCGACCCGCCGGGCAATGTGATCTTCGAACAGGCGCATGTCAAAACTGGCCTGATAGATAGATCCGGTTTTCCGCACCGGCGGACGCATTTCTGCGGGACGCACCGGCGCGAAGGCTGGGTCGGCAACGGGAATGTTTTCACATCCGCCGAGCAACAACAGCATAACCGGCAGCAGGTAACAGGCGAGCTTCATGATTCTGGCCTAAAGTTGGTTGGTGATAAACTGGAGCATCTGGTCGGTCGTGGAAATGGCCTTGGAGTTCATCTCATAGGCACGCTGCGTCTCGATCATACTGACCAGCTCTTCCACGACATTGACATTGGATGTCTCCAGGGACCCCTGCACCAGTGAGCCAAATTCATCCGTACCGGGCGTACCCAGATTCGGTGTGCCACTGGCGACCGATTCGCGATACATGTTTTCACCTATCGGTTCCAGACCGGCGGGATTGACCAAATCGGCCGTCTGAATCTGGCCAACCTGGGTGGGTGTCGACGATCCCGGCTGTAACGCAGATACTGTGCCATCCCGGCCAATGGTTATACTGATCGCATCGCTGGGAATGGTAATGCCGGGCTCCAGTTCCAGCCCGCCGGAAGTCACCACCTGCCCGTTGGAATTCAACTGGAAGGTGCCATCCAGGGTATAATTGATGTCACCATTGGGCATGAGAATCTGGAAAAAACCCCGCCCGCTGATGGCAAGATCCAGGGAATTGTCGGTTTGCTGGATATTGCCCTGCCGATGTATTTTCTCCGTCGCCACCACCCGCACTCCGGTACCCAACTGCATGCCCGTGGGCAACTCGGTATCCTGGGTGGATTGCGCCCCCACCTGCCGGACATTCTGGTAAAGCAGGTCTTCGAAAACCGGCCGGGATTTTTTGAAGCCGGTGGTATTGACGTTCGCCAGATTATTGGCGATCACCGACATTCTCGTCTGCTGGGCATCAAGACCGGTTTTGGCCACCCACAATGCTCTTTCTGTCATGCTATTCTCCTGAATTCACACTGCTATTCAGTGCTGTTTCAAATACTTAACGATCTATCCACGGCCATCCGGGAGTATCGGTCAGACATCACCGAACCTGCACGATGACGACGACTGGATGCGCGATAACTAGTTAGAGTCTATAAACACCCATCCATGGGATGTTTATACAAAGAAAACAGCAAATGCGATTGGCTGTTTTCTTCATAATCAATGGCTTGGGGCCATTGATTATGCCGGCACTTCCCTGTGCCGGGTTAGTTCCCGTCATTTGTAGACGGGAACTAACCGAAAAACAAAGCATTGTTTATGCCATTCTCAACAATTTGGCTGCAGCCGCGCTGTTTTCATCGGTGGTCTTCATGGCTTTCACCTGCAGCTCGAAATTTCTCGCCAGTTCGATCATCTCCACCAGGGCGCCGATCGTGTTGACGTTGCTG
>JAJRWJ010000172.1 GCA_024276805.1 Gammaproteobacteria bacterium | reverse complement strand
TTTTGAGCGCGCATTCCGAGCAGTTGCTGAAAGCGTCCGAACGTTACGATACACCCGCAGTACTGGCAGCCAGAGTGGTGCATAAAAAAAACTGCTGGCTGGCCGACTGGACCCTGTATTTCGATCAGAAGATCAGCAAGTGGAGCAGTCCCTGCGGTACTCTGTTTGAGACCATGCTGAACGGCATGCAGGGGGCATACGATAAACTTTCCGATTTTTATGCGGTGAAAGTGGGGGCGCTGGAGCAGGGCGAGGTGACTCTGAAAATAATGGGTATCAAGAGTATCGACGATATGACCCGGGTAAGCGATTATCTGGAAGGGTTGTCCGGCATCAATTCGGTCAGTTGGTTGAGGGTGGAGGCCGGCGGCAATTTTTTTACCATCGAATACTCGGGAGACCGACAGGAAATCCTGGATATGCTGGCGCTGGGACGTATACTCGAACCTTTAAATACTGGTGAGCCGGGCGCGAATGTGATTGAATATCGCTTGTTGCCAGAATCGGCATCCTGGTGATTGCGAAAGTTTATCTTTGAGGGGAGGATCATAATGAAAACAATAAAAATGCTATGCATCTTGCTGATTGTGGTTTTTTACAATTCTGCAGTCGCCTATGAAGGCTAGGAAAAACCGGTTTGTAAAAAACCCAAGTTCTATAAATTCGACCCGGTACAGAAAAAAGGGGTGGTGGAAGTGCCGCCCGGGTCAGAATTTTCCTTTCATGCATCCAATTACACAATACCCGAAACTATCGAGGTGGCGGTAAAAAAAATAACAACGCCGGTCGAGGTGGAAAACAGGCAGAGTTTTTTGATCGTCAGGGGGCGTTTGCCTGAATCCCTGTCCAATACTTTCGCCAGAATATCGATCAAGGGAACCGCGCAGCTGGGTTGTAAACATAAAGGTGGCTGGCTGGTGAAGATCGTGGCGCCGGAAGCCGCTGCGAAACAGGCGGAGAGTCCGGAAGCGCCACTACAGGGACCGGAAACGAACACTAGCAAAGAGCGCCCGATGGAAACAATGCATCCCGATGCGGGCAGCACAGCTGGAAATTGACAGCGGCGTTTTACCTGCTTGCGGCAAAATCAATATTGGATACGGGCAGGCTGTTTCAGCCAGGTCTGGAACGGCAGCCGCGCCTCCGGAAGTTTGATTTGCCGCATGGGGATGTGCCGTTCGACAGGCGGCAGATTCAGTTCCTGATAAATATAGGCGTCATCGAAGCCTGCCTGTGCGGCATCTTCCCGGGTGGCCGCGTAATAAACCTTCGCCAGTCTGCTCCAATAGATGGCGCCAAGACACATGGGGCATGGTTCGCAGTTGCTGTACAGGATGCAGCCGCTGAGCCGGAAATCGTTCAATGCCCGGCAAGCCTGGCGAATGGTAATGATTTCGGCATGGGCGGTGGGATCGATGTCCGCAGTCACCCGGTTGCTGCCCCGGGCAATGACTTTTCCGTTTTTGACGATGACAGCGCCGTAGGGGCCGCCCTGATTGTTCTGGGCATTGTCGACGGCCAGAACTATGGCCTGCTGCAAAAAACCGTCATGTCCATGCATCTATAAGCCGAGAGGGTTGTTGGGATCGATGCCATCCATGAAAGGCAGGCGCCGGTCCTGGTTGGTGATTTGGTAGATTTTCCCCAGCCAGTTGTTGAACACTGCCTTGGCGGTATCGCGCCAGGTATTGTCGAGATGTCCCAGGATCAAATGTTCCGGGAAGTCCTCCGGGCGGGCGCCTGTTTGTCTGGCCATGTCCATGCGTCCGCGATATTCGTTGAGTACCAGGCGGACCTCTTCATTGAAATAATTTTCCGGAAAAGGCGGGTAACTGGAAATTTCGCCGCGGTAATAACGCTGCACCTCCCGTTTATATTCTTTCAACAGACTGACCTCGTCATATTCCGGGTGACCCTGGAAGAAAACAATTCGAAAACCGTCCGGGCTGACCGCCAGATGCACGCCGGCTTCCTTGCTGGCGGCCAGGACCTTGATTCCCCTGGCTTCCATGTCTTTCTGGAAAATCTCGTTGAATCGGGAATGTGGAACATCGAAGCGGGTGTTGATTTCGGCGACCAGCGGGTGCAGCCGGTCGAGAACCTTGTGTGAATAGACCCCCCAGCGCTTTGCCGGCAGTGGAGTGCGTTGTATGCCGTAACAATAGTCGATCAGTGCGTGCGTCGCCAGACAGGAGCAGAGAATCGATGTCACGTTCTGTTTCGCCCAGTCAAAAACCTCCGTCAGGTGCGGCCAGAAAGCCTCGGCGGAAATTTTTGGATGAGTGACATTGGCGCCGCTGATAATCAGGGCATCCAGGCCATCCCGTTTGATCTGCTGAAAAGTTTCGTAGTATTTGTCTATATGCGCCTGCGCCTCCGGGCCACGATCCAGGCCGGCGATGGTGAAGGGGTGGACATGAAACTGGGCGATCTGGTTGCAGGCGCCAACCAGGCGGAAAAATTGTCTTTCCGTGGCCTGCAATGCGCTATCCGGCATCATGTTCAGCAAGCCGATATGCATTTCCCGGATATCCTGGCGTCTGGCGCGGTCGGGTGAGAGAATCTCCTCGCCTTCTTCGAGCAGACGTTGAAAGGTTGGTAAATCAGTATGGGCGACTAGAGGCACTTGGCTAACCTGTTTTGAGAAATGTTTACTGTTGCTGTGCGTCGATTGCCGCGGCGATCAGTCGGATAAAATCCTCTTCGCCGCACACCTGGCCGGCTTCCCTGGCATCGATAGTGTAGCCGTATTGGTCGGCAATGGCCTGGTAACGCGGCAGACGGGAAAGAAACAGTTCCGGAAACACCCAGCGCACGAATTCATCCGGCGGGATCTCGTCGGTACTGCGGTAACCTTTCAGGCGCATGAATTCAGGCAGCTTTTTATCGAGAAATTGTTCACGATAATACAGCGGCTTGGGATCGCTTTGCGCGCGCTCGATGATGGTGTGCTCCATGTCGGGCGGAATTTTGATATAGATGATCAGCGTGTTTTCGGCAAGCAGTTCGATGACGTTGCTGTCATCCAGTTCGCAGACGCTGCCGCCGGCATCGTTGATAAAATGCCTGTAGCCATAGATTTCCTCCGCCTTGCGGATAAATTCGGGTACGTCCTGCATGGCCGCGACTTCGGCCTGATGGTGCAGAACCTGGCGGCGTTTGAATTCCTCCAGGGAGAGACCACCCAGAGCCGGGTTGCCAATTTTACCCAGAAAGCTGGACACCGGTGTCAGATTGTCGACTGTAATATTGTTACAGATATAGATGGAATCGGACAGCAGCAGATCACGTAAAAAAGGCACATCCATGGCCTGCCGTTTGATATTGTCCAGAATCGCTTCTTCCAGATATTTTGTGCCTATTCTGTAGTCACCTGAATAATGAAACCACTTGTCTTTGGGCAGTTTGTTGGCCAGGGTGGTTTTTCCCGCGCCAGACATGGCAAGCAGGGTAATACGCTTGGATTCCCATTGCAGGAATTCCTGTGGACTCATTTTCATCGATTTGTTATTAGTCTCCTATTTATCCAGCCATTCATTGAAATCCAGGTCGTCGAGATTGGGTTCATGGACATCAGGGTCCGAATAGCCCAGATCATCCACCTCCAGTTCATCATAGGGCGCGCTCCAGTCTTCAGGGGCTTCGATGAAATCGAATGTGGAATTGTACCAGCTGTCATGGTCATATTCGCCAATGTCACCATTGAAATATTGTACTTCTATGGCGTCACCGTTTTCTTCAAAGGCGATCACCTTGAACACCAGATTGTTTTCTACATCTTTATACCAGTTGCCAATTACCGGGTCTGTTACTGTAGCCATAGTGTTTACCTCGCTGCCGGAAAGATTACTATAGAAATTTAGACGGATATTGTCGTCAGTGGCAAGAAAAAAAATAGAAAAATCAGATGATGCGCTGCAAGCGTGCCGGAATGGCCATCTGTACCTGCTGATCATGCTGTTTTAGTTTATGTTAATTGAGCCGCCAGAGTGATTGCAAGGTATTCTTTTCACATGTAATTTTTTTGCCTTCAGAAGGGCTGTCGGTTTCATTTGAACCACACGGAAAACACTGTCGCGGTAATGTAGAGGCAGAGTTTTTCAATGCTGCCGACGGCAATAACGGCATAGTCAGGAAATACTGTTCATGCGTCGAATGGATCTGCCGAGGGCGGTAATTTTCCTGTTCTCAGTGCAGGCCAGGGATACAGGGTTGCATCGGCATGAGCAATGGCCCAAGACAATGATCTTGAAGAAAACAACCTGGCGCTTTGGCCCGAAGCATGGCGTATATGGGTTGCTCTGTAAGCAATGGGCGCTAATTCAAGCTTCCAGGGTGGCAGCTGCAGAAATATCATAAGTTGCTGGTATTAAAAACATATTATGGTGCGAAGGAAAATTACTGGCGGAGCGGCAAGCGCCCGCAAAAAACCGCAGAAATGCAAAAAATTGTACTTTAGTACAATTTCCCTGGAGGGTAAATTCAAAGATAATAGTACCGAACTTGAAAAAGGCTTTCAGAAAATATTAATGGAGGATTTATGAACATGCAGTACAACCGTAAGTCATTAAAGACATCCCTGATAATTCTAGGTGTGCTGTTTTTCACTGGAATAGGGCAGGCTTACGCATTGTCCGGGATGGCCGCTTTGGGTGGCGGCAGTGGTTTGTCTCTGGGAACCTGGCTTTCTGTCAGTGCGGTACTGGCGTTGCTTGGTTTCAAATTGAAATCCAGATCTGATTCCTAGCATCCTCTTATGGCGTTCGATTTAAAACACATTGTCAGCGATCCCGGCACCATCGAGGAAGCGGTCAAACGCTTGATCTTCATTTTGACGGATCGTGATAAGGAGAAAATCAAAACGCTCAGCAGAAGCGAACTGATCTGGCTGCATATCAGGCTGGGTCCCACCATTCGTAACGGTTTTGGCCTGAATGAAGGGAATATTGAATTGCTGCTGGATTGCAAGACCATCGATAAAAAAACCTGCTCGATGAAAATTGTCGAAAAGGTCTGGGAAAACCTCAAATATTCCTGCATTTCCTGACCGGGATTTGCTCTGCAGCAGGATGGAAAAACGCGCAACTGAAATTTAATTCAGCACGGCAACCGTCAGCTGCACAGGGGGTTGCTGTTTTTACGCCACCAGCGCTCCATCGTTCAAGAGGAAACTGACATCCCGACTCCGGGAGAGACCCTTCATTCAGCGCCTGCGTCGCGCCGTACAGTCACTGTTTGCCGCGCCAAAAGGTCGGCAAACGATTCCTTTCACAGTTGACGACTTTGCTGTTGATCTGGCAGAGTAGAGTCCTGATGGCGTCGATCGGAAAAATCCCATGAAATCTATAAAAGCTGTTTGCAGCTGTCTTCTATTGTTGCTGCTTTTCTCGCCCATTGCCCCGGCCTTGAGCATTGTCGTCAAGGAAGAGCCGCCCTATGCCGGTAAAAACATGCCTGGCAATGGCTTGTCGATGGAGATTGTTCAGAAAGCGCTGCAATTGGCCGGCTATGAAACCAAACTGGTTTTTGAGACCTGGCCGCGCGCCTACGAAGGGGCTGCGATCGGTATTTATGATGTGGTCGGTTCCATCTGGTATACCGAGAAGCGCACCCGTGATTTTGCTTTCAGCGAGCCGTACCTCTTGCATGAGATCAAGTTTATCAAGAGAAAATCGGAACGGGACATCAAGTTTACCCGCATGGATGATCTCGATGGGCTGATCATTGGCACACTGAAAGACTATGCCTATCAGGATGCATTTCTGCAATCCCGACAGTTCATCAGATTACAGCAAAATTATCTGCTACAGAATTTATTGCTGCTGACCCAGGGTAAAATCGATCTGGCCCTTGGCGATGTGCGCAAGATTGACCACGAATTGCGCCAATACATGAAGGGCAGCATCAAGGACCTGGAAATCCTGCCCACGCCTTTGATCATTCGCGGGGCGCATATTGCTGTCAGCAAAGGCAACCCGAAGCATGAAGAAATCATTGCCGGTTTCAACAAGGCGCTGGCGACGATGAAGGCGGATGGCAGCTACCAGGAGATATTCAGCAGGCATGGTTATTGACAGGAAAAAATTTCCGGTTTTACGGTGACATTGATATGTGAGCAATCATGACGGAGCAGAAAGCGGGGTCGATTCGTGACAAAGTCAATCTGGAAACATCGCAAATAGCCTGGAAAGATCTGCAGCGGTTTTTTGCCAGCGGAGTGGTTATTGCCGTTGCCGCTGACCTGGACCTGGTGGACGTGGCCTGCCAGTTTGCCAGCGACAATAAAATTCAGGTCGAACAATGGCTGTCGGCAGGCAGGATAGGGAAAATGACCGATCAGCAGGCAAAAATCTGCTATGAAGAAGGCGCCATGCTATGGGCCGTGGTGGTCAAGCCCTGGATTCTGGTGCAGGCGGTGGGTTGACATGACGGGTTTTTTTGATCATTGGCCAGGCTTGAAAAATACCAGGGTCTTGGCCGGGACTTTGACCGTGATCATCGCCATGCTGGTGGTAACGCCGGTTTGCGGCTGGCTTTTTGATTGTGGCTGCAGCTGGCCGTGGGCAGGGCTGGACAGCGGCTGCAATTACCATAATGAGCAGGCGCCTGAAAAATGCCCGTGGTGCGAATCGCTGTTCGCCGGAATTGCCTCGCTCGGTTTGTCCATTGCTGCAGGATTCTGGGTGGCGCTCAGATTGCCGGGGGGCGCTCATTTCTTTGGCATCAGTCTGCGCCGCCAGCCAGGGTAATGCATCGTCGATTTGCCAGTGCGAATTTTTATCGGCATGACTGTCTTTTTATCGATAGCCTTTACGACCGGGTGGTTGTCGGCTGTATGGCAGGGTTATTCGTATTTTGTATTGTCGGTGGGCTGACAGGCAAATTCCGCCGTTGATTTGACGTGAAGATTATTGATCGGGATGTCGAATGTCAATGAGTATTGTCCATAAACTGGTCTTGTATGCTGCGCTGCTGTTTGTCGGCATCAGCCTGGTTGTGCCGGGACTGATGGAAGTCATCAAAACACAGGCCGGGATTCCCGGACTCGTGCCGGAGACAACGGCGGCCAAAAATCAGTTTCGGGCGCTGCAGGGCATGATGCTGGGGCTGGGGTTGCTGGCATTGTTGGCCTGCCTCGATCTTTGCAACGCAAAAACTCTGGTCATGGCTGTCGGCCTGGTATTGCTGACGGTTGCCCTGGCCAGAATCTATTCTTTCTGGAGTGACGGCTCGTCCGGGGTGGTTGTTTGGATCTATGCGGCGCTGGAACTGTTGTTTGCCGGCCTGTTTCTGCTCTGGCCGCCAAACGGTTGAAGTGATTGTCCTGTAAATTCAGTTGTCGGGCAGCATCGGGATTTTCCGGTCTGCCTTTTTCAGGATGCCGGCTTTTCCTGTAGCGGGTTGGCGAAATCGAAACCAAAGTACTGGGGGTCTTCGCCAATGACCGCGGCACTGAATATATAGAACACATAATCGTAGGTCTCTTTGGGAATCCGGTACTTTTTGATCAACTGCCAGAAGTTCCGCTCGCGGGGATTTTCCGGCATCTGGCCAATCAACTTCCGTACCCGGTTGTGCCCCCAATTGTAGGATGCCATGACCAGCAGTCCCGAGGCCTGTGCTTCATTGCCATAGATGTCTTTGAGGTAGCGGGCCGCGGCAGTCGACGCCTTGGCAAAGTCGAAGCGTTCATCGGCCGGATCGTATTCGCGCTTGCTTGCCAGCGGGCCGAGCTTTAGACCGTATTCAGCCGCGGTTGTGGGAATGAATTGCCAGGGTCCCTTGGCAATTCCAAAGCGTGTTTCCGGACCCAAGGCTTCCTTTTTGAAGTTGCTCTCCTGCAATGATAGATAAAGAAATTGCGCCGGAAGGTTCTGTTTCTGCAGGGCGTTGACCAGAATGGAGGTGAGATTGTTTCGCTGCAGACGGGCTATTGCCAGAGGCAGGCGCCTGGTCGACTTCCACAACTGGATATATTTTTTCACTTCCTGAACAAAGTCTTCCGGTGCCAGCAACTCGCTTTCGCCGAAGATGCGCGCGATGCGATGTATGATTTCGACATCCCGGCTGGGTGACTGCTTGAACAGCCGCATACCATTGAGGTTGTCCAGATACTCGTCATAGCGTCGCTGCATGGCTTGCAGTTGCTCGCGTTTCCGGGTAATACCGGCCTGCTGGACCAGGTAGGCGGCGCGATGGCGGCGCGCTTCTTCGCGAACAATTTGCACTTCCAGGGTTTTCATGTCATAAAAAATGTCCACCGCCAGTTTTTGCGCATGGGCAAGTCGCAGCTGTTGATAGACAGCCAGGCCGCTGACCGCCAGCAGGACCAGACTGATGCCAAAAATGACCATGTGATAGCGTGTCGACTGTTTTTTTTGCTCCTGTACGATCAGTTTGCGCAGCAGCAGAGTGCGGTCGCCCATCGCGGCATCTTCCTGGTCACCAAAATAATGATTTTTTATTTGTTCCGGGTTGAGGGGCTGCCGGCGCGAGCGGAAGGCAGTCTGCTCTGAAGGTGGGGGAGATTTGGCCGGGTCGCCGGTTTTGCTGAGACCTGCCGCCGGGAGTCTTATGCGTGTCGCGTCGGCCTCTTCTTCCGGCCGGGTTGCGATGATCGGTTCAACCCGGAAAGTTGGTCCATTGCAGCCCAGTTGGATCTCCATTGTCCCGCTAATCGGCATTGCATCGTCGATAGCCATGCCGGCCAGCAAGGTGCCGTTGGCGCTGCCGAGATCGCGTATGGCCCAGCCTTCGGCAGTGGGATAGATTTCCGCATGCTGCCGACTGACCCGGTCGTCTTGGAAACGCAGGTCACAGTCCGCTTGCCGGCCAATCCTGAAGGCCTTGTCAAAAACAATTTTTCTTTCAGCACCTTCGCTGGTCGCCGGCAAGCTGACGCAAATTCCCTTGCTGGCAGGCCATGGCATGATGACTGTCTGATCGTCAGGCATTGCTGGCGGCGGGGGTCAGATGCGATAGCTTTGCCATGATTCATTCCTTTAGGTGGCGGCGGAGCTTTTATCATGCTATTGCAGGCAGCAGAATGCAAGTGCAACGTCGATATCCGGCTCCTCGCGGGAACGGGTCGTGATGGCAGCCAGCGCATGCAGATCGAATAGAGTTTTACGGGCAGGGGCTGGCTGCAGGCAGTCCCGCGCCAACCCGGCTAGAACAAAGCCAGCCCGCGTTAAAAATCGTTGCGCAGAATTTCCTGGGTACGGCGGCAGATTTCCCTGCCATAATCCGTCCATTGACCCTGGCCCCAGTAGCGATAGCAGCTGGTCTGTGAACTCAACAGGTGGAACAAGGCGTTCTGGAAAGCCGGACTGTCTTTGGCGACTCCGGGCTGTAGAGCGATTTCATTGAACAGGCTGCTGGTTTTTTCCATCTCGCTCAAGACATCGTCATACCCCTTTACCCAGGAGAGATCGTTGGTCCAGCTGCCGCCCTCCATATGAAACTGGTGATTTTCCTTTTTCAGTTCGGCGATGGTTTGTTCGAGTTTTTCCGGACCGGAGCCAGCCTCGAAGCGGTCCCAGATGTGTTTTTGCATGATCGGCTGGATGACCGGCAGGTCCGCAGCGGTGATGCCTGTGGAAAACAAATATTCCAGATATTCCGAGGCGTTGACCAGTGGCGTTTCGGTGCCGCTGCATTGCTGCACCACCTCCTGAAATTTTCCCGGGAATTCATTCATCATGACGCCGCCATTTTCGCCATCGGCAATCTGGGTCACGATCGGTGGCACGGAATGTCCGGCCAGTTCCATGCGCTTCAACCCCAGCGCTTCATAATAGGGTTGCATTTGTGCAACCAATTTGGTATCGCTACCCTGGGTTTTGACGATGGCGATGATTTCCGCGCTTTCCCCCCTGGAGTTAGTACAGACCAGGCGATGTGGCAGGTGTGGCTGCTGTGGTGTGCGGCCATTTTCCGGTTGTTCGACAGTATGCTCCTGTACCAGTACCCATTGGTAGCCGCAATCCGTCAGGGTTTTGACAAATTCATAGGCGACATCAGGATGGTTGGGCAGGGCCATTTCCGAAGGGGAGAATCCTTTTACCCGCTGCAATGCATCCAGACCGAACAAGGCGGCAAAATGATGCTGCCAGGCTTGCACATGCAGACGAAAATCCTGGACTGGCGTGGATGGAGCGACGGCATGTCCCCAGGGCGCGCCCAGCCATTCCACCTTGGGGAAATACTGGGCATCACAGGTGATTCGCTTCAGATCGTCCAGCACGTCCTGATGTCCCATTTGCCAGAGACCATGCAGCAGTGTACCGGAGTATTCCAGCATGACGCGTGGGCTCTTGCCTTCATGGACCAGTTGCGGAATGAGTTCGGCCATGCGCCGGTAGCACCACAAAAACGTTCCGGCATTGTGATTGTCGCCGATATCCTGATGCTCCATCATGTATTGCAGATTGCCGATCAACTGTGCGCTATGCAGGTCGTCTCCACCAGCTGGGATGAGCGGCTGGTGCATGTGCAGGGCAATGGCGCAGGTGCTGCGTACACGTTGAAAGTCGATATCGCTATGAGGCAGAAAGACATTGTCAGGACGTTGCGCGATGCTGTCCGCAAGCAGCTTTTCCGAACCTGCAATATTGGGAATATTGTTGCGATAAAGATCTAACTGAGTCATATGTTATTTTTCCTTGGTAAAAAGTTTAAAAGAGTTTTGCTTTGAAATTCAATGTCATACGATGCTCTGGTCGGCATGCCAAAATTCCGTGCGGATAGCAGATCCAGGCGAACATGATCAAAGGCAAATAGGATGGAATTACATCGGAAGCTTCAGAAATCACGGATGTCTTTAGCCGCCCGCCCGGGCATCGACAGGCAATGACCGGGATTATACTAAAAATATGCCATGCCATCGGCAAATCAGTGAGCATGATCAATGATTCGAGATCATGGATTCTGGCAACACATCCCGGTGCCGGATGAGCGTTTTTCGTATTTACGCTATGCTGCAGAGTGACTGATTTGACTATTGCTGACTTTCCTTGAGATATCCCCATGCGGTTTCGAGATCATCCTCGCAACGGTTCACCCAGGCCTCCCCCCAATAGAAGTTGCAGCTGGTTTCCGCGCGCAGCAAATGCCAGAGCGCTTGCTCCAGTTTGTCATCGCGTTCGCTGTCCTGGGTCTGTAGTGCGGCCTTGTGTATGGCATTGTGGATTGCGGTGCTGGTTTCCTGTAGTCGTTTCAGGGCATCCTTCTGACGCTGGGATCCGGTCCACTGGATAAAGTCCCGGCCATCATGCCAGCCGGTATTCCAGGCGCCGGTATTGACGCTCACTTCGCCGAAGACACCATGGGTATTGATGTAATCATGGATGAAACAGGGTTGTATCGCTTCCGGGCTGGCCCGGGCGGCATCCAGCAATTCCAGGTAAAAGCCACTCCAGAAATTGCTGCCTTCGGTATGGTTGCGGAACCAGCCGCCATTGTCGCCATCGGTGCAGGTTGTCACCAGAGGCGGAAAATCACACCATTTGGTACGCTCCTGCACTTCCCGGCTGAACCAGTCATATTGCATCCCGGATTCCTTGGCATTGGAAAGCTCCCGGTCACGGACCACAATGATCATTTCATCATCATTGTAGCGGGCGATATGCGGGCGATAGCGCAACTCCGGCCAGGACATCTTGGTGACCGCCTCGACATGTTCGCTGTCGACCAGGACATATTGATAGCCCATGCGCTTCAGCAATGGAATCAGTTCCATGCTGAAGCCCATTTCCGGCGGCCAGAAACCTTCGAACTGTTTTCGCCAGAAAATGTGTTCGGCAATCCCGCGCCAGCGCTGCAGGTGATCCTTGCGGTCGGCTGCCGGGATCAATGGCAGCACCGGGTGATAGTAGCCGGTGCCAAGAATGTTGAAGATCGTATAGTTTTGCAGCTGCCACAGCAAAGAGCCGCAGTCCACGATACCATACACGCGCTGCTGGAAATCCGGGCTGGACAGTGTTTCCAGCAGGGTGCCCGACAGGGACAGGTGCACCCGTGCGACGTCCTGATAGGGCAGTAGTTTGCGTGGCATCCGGTCCATCGCATAGAGGACCTGCTTGCCATCCCAGGGATGATTGTCGAGCAGATATTCCAGATTGCCGGCCGGTTGATGAAAATTCAGTACCAAAGCGTGATTGATCGTTTTCATAACTTTTTCCAAGGCAGAATCGTTTGCTGGCACAGGCCAGGGTCACTTGTCTGTTCAATATATGAACATCCCGTTGGGGGCTTAAAATATTTGTCAGGTTGCCATGAATGTCGCAAAGCAAGCAGCACAGGCACTATGTTAGCTGGCTTGCTGTTAAACAGCAATGCCGGGAACAGTCTGGTCAGCGCCTGGCATCGGTGTACCGGATTCCGACGGACGAGGGATGCCATGGAAAATATCAAGTCGCTGCAGATGGAGATTGCGATTCAGCGATGCCAGATAGCGATCAGTTTTTGACATTCCTTGCGCCACTCGCAGTTCTGCTCAGCGCACTGGTTTTTGTTTTCAGTTTGAAAACAAGGGCGATGCCGGCAAAAAATCTGAATTTCACGGATCAATTTTGCTTCCAGATGAATATTGTCCGAATACTGAATGCCGATGGATTTTGCCAGCTGCTGCAGTTCGGCCAGCGAAAAACTCCCCAGATCCTCTTCATGATTGGCGAGAAATTTTTTGACCTGCAGTTCTGCATATTCTTTCTCGGCATCCAGCCAGTCATCCAGGGCATGATTTGCAGCGAATTGTCTCGCCTCCGCCTTGAAATACGCTGCCACTGCAATCCATTGGTGTCGAGCCGTCTGTGTGCGATGATTCGATGTGCCGGGCGTTGCATTAATGGAGCCCATGATTCCACCTCTTACATGCAAGAGAAAGGTGGGTTCCATCAAACAGTATTTTCCTGGTTTTGTAAACCAATAAACATATATTAAACAGAAATCAGCGCCTTGCCACAGAATCGCTGAATCAGCTCCACCGCGCTGGCGACGCCATCGTGCTGCAGCATCTGCAGGGCGGCCCGGCGGGTGTTGTCCCGCATTGTCCCGGACTGGAGTACAATGGCGATGCGTTTCGCCAGACGTCCGCGCGTTGCATTTCGGGCCAACAGGGGTTTGCCCGCCAGTCCCAGACCTTGCAGCTGCCGCCCCCAGAAAAGCTGCTCATCCATGAATGGCACGACGATCGATGGGCAGCCGCTGCGTACTGCCGACTGGGTTGTGCCGGCGCCGCCATGATGCACCACGGCGGCACAGTGTTTGAACAATGGCTGATGTGGATGGCTGCCGATAAAATAGATGTCTCCCTGCCGGCTGCCGGCAGGATAATCGCGGCTGCTGGTCTGGATGATGGCCCGACAGCCGGCTGTTTCTGCCGCTGAGATGAACAACTCCATGCTCCATTCCGGTACCGCCTGCTGCAGACTGCCGAAGGTCATGTACACCGGCGCTTCGCCCTGCGCGAGAAAATCCCGCAGCTGTTCCGGAGGTTGCCAGACTTGTGCGGCATCCGGCAGATTCAGGAAGCCGCAAATCCGATGCAAGGGTGCCCATTCATCGCTGTGTGGGCAGAACAACGGATCGACGGCCACCAGATTGAGCTGTTCCGAAGTCAGCAGGTCGGGATAGACATGTTTGACCGGTGGCATGTTTTCCCGGATCCACAGTTCACTGAGGCGTTTTTTCAGGGCGAAGTCGAATAGCAGATGCAGCAGTCGCCATTCCATGCGGTTGATAATTGGGCCCAAATTGGCAAAGCGGAAGGGTGCTCGGGAAACCGTATCGATGGCGGCGTGACACAAGGTTATACTGATGTATGGCTTGTCTTGCCTGGCTGCGGCCAGCTTCAGCGGATACAGAAAATGGTGCCCCAGCAGACAATCATTTTCCTGGCTTAGCCGGCGCGATGTCTGGTAGATAATCTGCTCGTAAGGGAAGAAGGCTTCCTCGAGCAGTGCGTTCAGCCATTGCAGCGTATTCATGCGGTAGCTGCGCCGGGCAAAAGCCGGCATGTCGAAGGTGATCAGTTCAGGGGTTCGGATATAACGGATGTTCAGGTCCCGGCAGACAGTACTGTAGTCGCTGTTGTCGATGCTGCTGACGGCCAGCGTCAGTGAATGGCCGGCCTTTTGCATGCCGTCTGCAAGAGCCAGCATGGGGCGGACATCGCCATTGGATCCCCAGGTTTGCAGGCCAATTTTCATTGGCTGTACACTGCCAGCCAGATGGTTGCACAACCGGGATCGGTCCAGTCCACACGGTGCCGGGTGTGCGCCGGAATCAGCAGGTAATCGCCAGGTTCCAGGCTGATTGGCTGTTCCCGCTCTTCCAGCTGCAGCCTGGCCTTGCCCTGCAGCACAATCACCCACTCGTCCTGATCCTCATCATACCACTGCTCTGCAGGGCTGGCGTGGCCCTGGGAAACGATACGCTGTATATGCAAATGTTCATTTTGCCAGAGGGTCTGAAAATGCTCGTCGCTGCTTGGCGACGGAAGCGGGGCAAAAATATTTTTCTTGGTAAATGTCATCGGGGCGGTATATCAGGCAAATATTTCTATGTTGATGAATGGACGGGAACAGGCTGCGGTCAATGCTCATCACTGTTGAGATGTGGCGATTCAGCCGCTTTCTGCCAAGATCCTGTTCAATGTTCTCCTTTCAATGAAGTCTCGAAGCACCGGACTTCCCAGGTTTTTTCTTCTCTGTTCAGCTTAACTTAAGGATATGTCAGTACTATGTTAAGGTTAATTTCTCTTTTAGCCAGAAAAAAGGATCAAAAATGAAAACAATAGACCTTTTGACAACTTCTCTTATCGTTTTGTCTCTTTTAACTGCCTGCGAACAGCAGGCTGAGCAATCGTCAGATCAGGCAGCAAAAGAAGGAGGGGCTTCGTTGATCGATCAGGCTATTTCCACACTTCAGGAAAAAACCTGGCAAGTGAATGAGGCTGCCACGCAGGCGGCAGAACAGGCTTCCGGGTCTGCGGGACAGACCCTGGATGAAACTTCAACCGCTGCTGAACAGGCGGCAACAGCCGCGCAGGAAGCAGTGACAGGTGCTGTCAGCGCAACAGAGCAGGCCGCAGGCAATGTTTTGACAGCCGGCAAGGAAGCCGCCGCCGCAGCGCAGGAAACTGTTGCGAAAACTGCCGCTGCGACGGAACAGGCTGCGGCCGATGCGCAAAAAGCTGGTAAAGAGGCGGCGGCCGCTGCCAGTAATGCGGCACTGGATACTGTCACAAATACTGAACAGGCAGCCGCCACGGCTGCAACCGACGTCAAGGCATCCGTTGGCAAGGCCGTTGAAGAGTCTGCCGTGGTAGTCGAGCAGAAATCCGCGCAAGGTAAAAGCGCCGCACAGGGGGCTATCGATTCCCTAACGAAATAAGATAACGGCAGGTATCGCATAAAAAGCCGGCTATCAGCAATGATAGCCGGCTTTTTTGCCTTCAAGAGGGTTCATGAATCAGCGTCGTCTTGCCATTGACAATCAATGGCAGTGTGTTGTGGGCAGTGCCCTGGCAATCCAAGGGGCTATATATTTGTCCTGATCCAGTGCAACAGATCCGCTTCCGCGATGGCGCCGGACTGTCTGGCTTTTTCCCGGCCATCTGCAAAGATGACCAGGGTGGGGATGCTGCGAATGTTGAATTGCGCGGCAATGCCCTGTTCCTCTTCGGTATTCAGCTTCGCCAAACGCACACTGGGTTCGAGTTGCGCTGCGGCGCGTTCAAAAACGGGCGCCATCATCTTGCAGGGGCCGCACCACGAGGCCCAGAAATCCACCACCAGCGGTATTTCATTGCGCGTGATCTGCTGCTCGAAATTGGCGCTGGTCAGTTCCAGTGGCTGGCCGGTAAACAATGGTTTTTTACAGCCGCCACAGCGTGGTCGCTGTTCCATGCGCTCAACAGGAATGCGGTTGACGGCATTGCAATGCGGGCAGACTACATGGAGATTGTTCATGATCGAAACCTCTACACAAGAATATGGAAGATAGTTGCTGCTGACAGTATCAATAGTGCCAAACCATTGATACTGAAGGAAACAGTCGGTCGCAGTGGCTGTTTCCTTGCGATAAACACGCCAGGGATGGGTGTTTATAGACGCCAGGCAGTTCAGTGCTGCAACGCGAAAATAGAAACTTTTTCAGAATCTGCCAGCAAGTTGGTAAACGGGTCAAATTCTGCAAGAAATTATATCGCATATTGCGGAAGGTTATTGTCTTTCCCGCTGTTTTGTATCACCGTGGAGATTGTCAGGTGAGTGCCTGGGTGGATACGCGGTTTGGCCTGCAGGCCAGTGGTGTTGAGGTGTTGAGAGTTATTCAGAGGTATTGGTGTAGGCTTGCCGGGAGTGTTTTTTTTCTGGCAGAAGATAAGAATGATTCTCAGGTATTGACAGATTTTTTGAGACGTGTAAGCTTGAAAAAAAACTCATAGAACATTATCAATGACCTTGTAAAGAACAGGATTTTAACTCTCTTACTAATACTAACCAAATATTTAGGTGGTGACGTATGGAAATTGCTCAACAGAGTGAAACCAGACGCGATTACGCTCCTATCTTCTTATTCGCGTTGACCTTGTTTCTCAGTGCTTCTCTGATGTTCGTTTTGCAGCCAATGTTTGGGAAAGTGCTGTTGCCATTGCTGGGGGGAGCTGCCTCCGTATGGAATACGTGTATGGTTTTCTACCAGAGTATTCTCTTTTTCGGCTATCTCTACGCCCATGTCTTGTCTAATTTCTGCACTCATACCCGGCAGATCATTATTCATGGCGCATTGCTGATTGCCAGTCTCAGCTTTCTGCCGATCGGCATGCCCGAAAACAGTATCCCGCCGTCCGAAGGCGATCCGACATGGTGGTTGCTGGCAACATTGCTGATTTCCATTGGCCTGCCTTTTTCGTGCTTTCCACGACATCGCCGTTACTGCAAAAATGGTTTTCCAACATTGGACATAAAACCAGCCATGATCCCTATTATCTCTCCATTGCAAGCAATGCCGGCAGCCTGATCGCGTTGCTCAGCTATCCTTTTCTGCTCGAGCCGCAGATAGGGCTGTTCAATCAGAGGCAATTCTGGAGCGTCGGATTTTTGCTGCTTTGCAGTGTCATTTTGTTGTGCATGTTTGCCTATCGGCGGCAGGGTACAGGCAGCAGTCCGGAAACAGTGGTAACAACCGGTTTGCAGGACCAGCCTGGGATGGCGCTGAAACTGCAATGGCTGGTGCTGTCGTTGGTGCCCTCCAGCTTGCTGCTCGGCACGACCAATTACATCAGTATCGACATCGCCTCGGTGCCTCTGTTGTGGGTCATTCCACTGGCGTTGTATTTGATCTCGTTCATTATCGTTTTTTCCCGATACAGTAGCGCCATACATAAATGGATGCTGTACTTTCAACCCTGGATTACCGCGCCATTGCTCATTTTTTATTTTTCCGGCAGAACCATGGAGAACTATTTTCTGCAGCTGGCGCTGCATCTGCTGGTTTTTTTCATTGCCATCATGGTTTGCCATGGCGAGCTCGCCAGAAAGCGCCCGGCGACACGCTATCTGACCCAGTTTTATCTGATCATGTCCTTTGGCGGTATGTTGGGTGGGGTTTTCAACAGCTTCATCGCGCCGTTGATATTCGATTCCATCTATGAATATCCATTGATGATCATCGCTGCCCTGCTGCTGAATCCAACCAATGATTCCAGACGCGTGTATCTGCAGAAACATTGGTCGAAAATCGTTTTCGCCGTGTATATGATTTTTTTCTCGGTGCTGCTGTATGTCAACGCCGATCACTATCAGGAACAATTTATCCTGCTGCTGATCGTCACTGCGATCATTGCCAATTTCTTTGTCTTCCATAAAAATCTGCTTTATCTGGGGTTGTACAGTCTGGTCATAGCCTCCTGCGCATCTCCCGTTGCCATACCGCAAAAAGAGCAGACCCTGTACCAGAGCAGGAACTTCTATGGCGTGTTGAAAGTGGAAAAAAATGTCGCCACCAAACTGCAGACGCAGACAGTGGCGATGCATACGCTGTACAGCGGATCCACCGAACATGGCTCACAGGTGATGAGTGCGGATGATATGCAGTGTACGCCGGTTGGCTATTACAGTCCCAGCGGGCCGTTGGGACAGTTGTTCGAGCAATATGACCGGGTCAATGGATACTGGCAGGTCGGTATTGTTGGACTGGGCGCCGGAGAACTGGTGAGTTACGCAAAAAAGACCCAGAACTGGAATCTGTACGAACTGAACCCCGCCGTCGTCGATATCGCGACCAATCCTGATTATTTCAGTTATCTGACAGACTGCATCGATGACAATTACGCGATTGAAATCGGCGATGCCCGGCTGACCCTGGAAAAAGAATCAGCACATCGCTACGATCTGCTGGTGATCGACGCTTTTTCGTCAGACTCCATCCCCACGCATCTTCTGACCCGGGAAGCGATAGAGCTGTATCTTTCCAAGCTGAAAAGCGATGGCCTGCTGGTTTTCCATATCTCCAACCGTCATTTACAGGTCAACAAGGTGCTGGCCAATCACGCCAAAAACATGGGGCTGGCGGCATTGCTCCAGGAATACCGGCCGGAACAGAAAACGCCGCTGGTGCATAAATCGGACTGGGCCGTTTTGGCAAAAAACCAACGGACATTGCAGCCGCTGCTGTCAAATCCCGCTTGGCAGGAAATGAGAAGTTCCGGGGAGATGCAGGCCTGGACCGATGACTTTACCAGCATTGTCAGTATCTGGAAGTAGCGCTTCCAGGAGGGCATTGACAGGCGAGAGCGTTGTCTATATTCTTCGCATATTCATTCCTGATTACGTATAAGTTTCAGCCAGGCATAAAGACCGTCCAAGCTTCGTCATGCCGGCAAGGAAGCCGCTATCCAGAGCACCGGGATGTGCCTCCCGCATTTATGGATACTGACTGTACATGCATATCACTGGATCCCGGCAATCTCCCCCGTTCAAGCCGGGGCAGGCTTTTCCGGGATGACATGGCATGGAGCGGGACTGTTGATTGATTGGAGTCTATAAACACCCATCCATGGGATGTTTATAGAAATAAAACAGCAAATGCGATTTGCTGTTTTATACATAATCAATGGCTTGGGGCCATTGATTTTGCCGGCACTTCCCTGTGCCGGATCAGTTCCCGTCATTATATAGACGGGAACTAATTAGAGTCTATAAACACCCATCCATGGGATGTTTATAGAAATAAAACAGCAAATGCGATTGGCTGTTTTCTTCATAATCAATGGCTTGTGGCCATTGATTATGCCGGCACTTCCCTGTGCCGGATTAGTTCCCGTCATTATATAGACGGGAACTAATTATGAAACTGGCTGAAACTTTTGGGAAATCAGATATCCATTGATAGCCTCCCTCAATATGCTCTTTTTCGCCGCATCCTGACGGGGGCAATTTTCCGGGCATGTCGATTTGTTACATGCCAGCCGTACTGAGGTGGGTTGATTGCCATTCATGGCCACGCTGTGCGGTATGGAGCAGGATTGGACAGGCTCGAGCCTTGATTTGCAGCAAAATACTACATGACATCACTGACAGTACACTTCAAGAAACCCGACGACTGGAACAATCCCCCTTTAATTCACTATTGGCGCCCTGAACAGCCGGAAATTGCCAGTATCTGGCCTGGTGAGGCCATGCAGGCCGACGCCGAGCAGGGCTGGTATCATTTCAGATTTCCGCAGGGCGAGGCATATTTCGTCTTCAACGACGGCCAGGGTCGTCAGACCGGCGATCAGTACCGGAACAGGGACGGCTGGCTGGATATCGATGGCAGTTGGTATGATAGTCTGCCCGTTGCGCCGCAATATTCCGGTTCGGCAGAAACCCTCTCTGGTCAAACAGGGAAGGCTGCCGCCGCCGAATCCCGTGCAGCCCCTTCAGGACAGGATTTCCGCGAGGAGACGATCTATTTCCTGATCACCACGCGCTTCTATGACGGCGACCCGGAGAATAATTTCTTTTGCCGCGACCGCATCAAATTCAATGCCGTGACCGGGGAGGCCGAGGATCCACACTGGCGGGGAGACTTCAAGGGGCTGATACAGCGTCTCGATTACATCCGCGATCTCGGCTTTACCGCCATCTGGATCACGCCACCGGTGGAGAACCGCTCGGGACTGGACTACCATGGCTATCATCCCTACGACTGGACACGCATCGATCCCCGTCTGGAATCACCGGATGCCACCTATCAGGATCTGATCGATGCAGCGCATGCCCGGGGCATCAAGATCATTCAGGACGTGGTGGTCAACCATTCCTGCCAGTATGGCATACGTGGCAAGGTGCACATCGATCATCTGCCGATCAAGTATTATGTTCCCCATGGCGCGCAGCCGGGACAGGTCGACCATGGTCCCTATCAGGGCAGTCTCGGGCATTATGCCTGGCCGCATCGCGACGACATCGACAATCCGGAGGCGCCGCCATGGTACCGGGAGCGTCACCACAGCGACCCGGACGGGATTGAGCCGCTGCTGGATCCGAAGAGCGGCGAGACAGTGCCCAAGGCCGGCTATGATCCCGGCCGTTTTTTCGGCATCGACAGCAGTGACCTGGACCCTGAATGGTATCATCAGGAAGGCTTCATCTGTGGCGGTGACTGGGAAAGCGCTCATCCATTGCAGAACAAGCATCTGGCCGGCGACTGTATCGATCTCGCCACGGAACGACAAAACGTCAAGGATTACCTCATCTCTGCCATCAACCGTTATCTGGATATGGGCGTGGATGCCTTGCGCATCGATACCGTAAAACATGTCGAACGCGACAACCTGCTGGAGTACGTCAATGCCTGGAAGGCGCACAAGCCCGGCTTGTTCGTGTTTGGTGAAAACCTGGTGAAGGGCTATGGCTGGGGCGATATGGGCGGTGGCGACAACGGGCCGTCCGAGATCCGGCCCTGGTGGTATACCCGCCTGGGGCATGATCCGCGTGATCCCGGATCGGGTGGCGATTCCGGCTTCCCGCAGCTGGATTTCGGACTGTTTTCGACCTTTCGGGACACGGTCAGCAGAGGCACCTATGCCGGCACCGCGCAGGTCTTCAGCATGGACTGGCTCTATGGCGACGTGACACAGATGGTGACATTTCTGCAAAACCACGACGTCGGCCCCGACAATGATTTCAAGTACCGATTTCAGGGCGAGCAATGGATGGCGGCGGCGGCCTACAACCTGATCTGGACGGTGCGCGGCATTCCCTGCCTGTATTATGGCGAGGAAATCGAATTCATGAAGGCTGCGCCACAGGATGTCTGTGGGGAAAGAGACACCCTGGATGAAACCGGGCGCGCCTACTTTGGAGATCACCTGGAAGAGCATCGCATCGCCGCCACCCAGCAGCATCCGCTGTACCGGCACATTCAGCGCCTCAACCAGATCCGCCGCGCCATCCCGGCGCTGCAAAAGGGACGGATGCGGCAGATCGCCGAATGGGGCGGCGGCATGAGTTTCATCCGCGATTACAGCGAAGGCGGCAGCTACGCAGTCATCGGCCTGGCCATCGGTGGCGACCAGCAGATCGATGTCCAGGGTGTCCGGCCGGGCATCTACCGCGATGCCGTCACCGGGCAGGAAATCCATGGCGACGGTGGACTGTCTTTCCATGTCAGGGGCAATTCAGCGGGCATCTACGTCCTGGATGGCCCTGGCAAGATAGGTGGGGATGGCGTTTATCTGCGCTGAAGCCGGCAATGTAAATGGCTGTCAGAACGACGAAGTCAGTTTCAGAAGCAAGGGGCAGACCTGAATGGCACAAGGAGCCCGGCTTTGCTGTGGCATGAAATACTCTGTTCACCAAGAGTGCCTGCGCTTTGCGCCGCCATCAAGCAATCCTCTGCGAGCACATCTTCGGGTCGCTTGTTCCTGCACCAGTTCCCGGATGACCTTTTCAGAACCATTTCTTTTCTCTCATGCCCCCTGGGAATTCATTTACAGTCGCATTTTACTGGATGGGCAACGATCCTGACAGAGGGGGTGGCCCCTGTGACAGGATTTCTGCCGCCTCTAGCATAAACATCAGGAGGTTAATTCTACTTTGTCAGATTCTCCGCAAACTCGTCATGCTCGCCGGGAAGCGGGCATCCAGCGCCATGGACGGCATGTTCCAAGTCATCCCTGGAGC
>JAJRWJ010000171.1 GCA_024276805.1 Gammaproteobacteria bacterium | reverse complement strand
CGACATCACTGATCGATGCAATGGCGGTGGTTTTGCCGGCACCAACGGGTCCGCTGAAAATAATTTTATACTGACTCATTTTTTATCCAGACTTGATGCCGCGCAATTTGTTGAGAATATTGTTCAGCAGAGTCTTTTTTTCTCTGGCCCTGGTGACCGGCGACTGCGGTGCAACGACCACGTCGGCATTGCGCTTTGTCTGTCCTGCCAGACCCAGGGCATAAGCGGCACTGAAAAAAACGAAGACATATTGCATCTTGATTTGCAATACTTCGGCGGTATTGATCAGGGTCCTTGGGCCTTCCACCAGGAGGGCGGCAATACGCATGGCATGAGGCGTTACCAGATAACGGGTAAAATTAGGCCAGTGTTTCAGATACACGGGCTGGGTCAGGTCGATGCCGGCCGGGTATCGGCCTCGGGATGTCCAGATGGCCAGTTTCCATAAAAATGCATCCATCTCCAGAATTTTATCCGAATTTGACTGCATGAACCCCTTGTCGATATTTATCGGAGAGACGGTAATTTCTTTTTTCTGGATGCCGGAAATGGAATTGACCGAGAGGCCGGCAAAGGCTCTGAGTTGCTTGTCATCGGCATCGAGCAGCACTTCCCGGTTTTGTGGCAATACAAGCAGTGGTTTCCAGCCTGAATCGAGTCTGATGCTGCGTTGTTTCTTGAGCGCAATTTTATAGGCGGACTGTACATAGCCCTGATAATGGTTGCGGGCATTGTAGGAGGCGCAGAGCAGTTGACTGGGATCATTGAAATCGATACCGGGTACGGTGCCGATAAAAGCCATAAAACCTTTTTCATCCAGATTCATCGCCGTCTGATGTTTGGAGGTTTTTTTTGGCTCTTCCTTGTCGATGGGTGCTTTAATTGCCGTTTCACCGGCAAGGGGCTTTCGGTCCCCGGATTTCGGGTTGAATTTTCTGGCGGCCGGCCGGCTTGTCGGTTCTATGGCCTGTTTCCTGGCCAGTTTCAGTGCGCTGAGCATTTCCTTGGTCTGCACCGGCTTTTGTACATGAATCACGCCATCGAGGTGCAATTTTTCCAGGGACAATACGATTACCGGTCTGGGCGGGGTTCGCGCCAGACGGGCTTCCAGCAATGGCCTGGCATTGATCAGATCCGCATCGATAATATCGACCAGCGCATCCTCTTCTTCGACCACCACAGCCGCTCCCTTGCAGGGGCCGGTGAGATACATCGCCAGAGTCTTGTAAGTGCGTCGGTCCATGCCATGCAGAGCAACCGGCAGAGCCTTGCTGTTTTTATTTCGCATCGATGCCGTCTTCTGCAAAAAAACTTTTTGCATCATCCCAGTCTGCAGGCACAACTTCCTGTTGCTGCGTATAAAAGTTCATCATGCGCCGCCAGCCGGATATATCCTGTGTGGACCGGTAAAGTTCCAGCAGCAGTCCGCTCAAGGTGCTGTTTTGCGGTTGTTCCAGGATTGCCCGTTCAAGAACATCCTTGGCTTCCGCCAACTGACTGTAGTTGATAAAGTCACGAGCAAGTTGCAAGGGATCATGATCCCGAGCGGATGGCAGATCAGCCACTTTGATGAAATCTGTATTACCGACCCGGCCCGAATGCAAAACCGAGAAACTGTTGCCGGGCAAAGCTGTTTGTTTATCCAGATAAGCCAATAACAATGCGTTATGCTGTTTCGACAGACGGGACATCGAGCCGCGCAGCATGCGCAGGCGCAATGTTTTGCCCCGGTTTTGCAGGATGATAAAAAAATCCAGCAATGCGGCATACAGCTGCTCGGTCAGATTTTCCTGAAAGCAGTGGTAAATACGTTGAATGTGAGGGAGCAGATTGTCCGGTTTTCTGGAAATCTGAAAAACCAAATGCTCCAGGAGATGCGGGTGCCCGTGCAACGATGCCAGGCGAAGACTGTTGTGGACATTTAAAAAGGCGATTTCACAACACGAGTAATCGATTGTTTCCTGTTTGCGATCACTGTATAAGACCAGCGGGGTATGATTTTTCACTAGCACCATCCTGAATCACATAACAACTTTACAGAGTCTAGTCTATAGATCGTTTTTTTCCAGTCACAGGGGCAGGATTGTGCGTATGGCAACTGGATAGATCAATGTGGAGGTTGGCTCTCGCTGTCAGAGGGGCGGATCAACTAACCACCCCGCAGGTCTTTTGCCCGTCTTCTGCGTATCGACACCGGTTACTCAATCCACCATGCGCCTGTCAGCGCGTCTTGAATGTGAACAAGAATACAGGCTGGTCTGGTGAATTCTGTTGATCCATCAGCTAATTTCTGGCGACCCAGACGGAGCTTAAATTCAAGGTTTTTTTGATCCGGGTGGCATAGGCAGAAGCTTCATTTTTGGTCTTGAATCCGCCAACCCGCAGACGGTACCAGTTCCCCCCCTTTATTTTGACTGCCAGGACCTCAACGGGGATGCCTTTCTTTTTCAGTTCCGCGGATTTTCTCTGCGCATACCATTCCTGCTTGAATGAAATCAGATTGACCGCCCACCCGGCTTTCACCGTACTGGCTTTGGTTTTTCTGACTGCTGTTTTCCTTTTTTCCAGTTTTGCAATTCT
>JAJRWJ010000170.1 GCA_024276805.1 Gammaproteobacteria bacterium | reverse complement strand
TGACTTTTTCCGACTGTCTGGAGCAAAAAGTCGAAGTCAGGTCGCTGTCTGATCTGGTCGCCGGCAGCTGGGTCTATGGTACTTTTTCCACATGGATCGGTGACGAGGACAAAAATCGCGGCTGGGACATGCTCCATGATGCCAAATGGTGTTTCGACAAGGTGGCGGCGTCTGGCAGGCTGAACAGACAGCAGTTGCGTGAAGCGGAATATCAGCTGTCCATTTGCGAGGGCTCGGACTGGTTCTGGTGGTTTGGCGATTACAATCCCGGTCTGGCGGTGAGCAGCTTCGAGCGTCAGTTCCGGATGAATCTGAGCAATTTGTATCATTTGCTGGGTGAACAGCCGCCCGCCTATCTGGCGCTGTCATTCACCCAGGGTTCCGGTACGCCGGCCATGGGTGGAGCGATGCGTCGCGGTCTGGAGCTGTAATGCACTGAATGCCCGAACTTTCCCGGATTCCGCTGAGGCTGCATCCGGGCTACTGGAATCAGCGCTCATCGGCATGAACAAAGCGGCAAATCCTGAATCGAACGTAGCCCGGATGCAGCTTGCGGAATCCGGGTGGTAGGCTAAGGTGCTATTTGTACAGCGATTTATATGAGCTCGCCCTGTTTTTTCAGACTGCGATGCGTAAATTGCCTGTTATTTGTAATATAATACCCGATTGACCGGACGGATCGATCTTCTCTAAAAAAATACCATTGCCCTTCCCGATATTATCCACACCAGGGTTGATGGTTCCCAATTATTTCAAGGCAACCAATGCAGTCAGACAGCAAGTCAGTTCAGCGCCGTGCCGGCGTTCTGTTACATATATCTTCATTGCCCGGCGCTGAGGATCATGGGGATTTGGGGAAACAAAGTTATCGCTTTGTCGATTTTCTAAAGACTGCGGGTATTTCCGTCTGGCAAACCCTGCCGCTGGGCATGCCCCATGACGATGGCTCACCCTACCAATGTCTGTCTGCGCACGCCGGCAACCCGATGTTCATCTGTCCGGACATGCTGGTGGAAAAAGGCTGGGTCAGTGATGTCGATTGTTATCGTGATTCCTGCTCTGGCGCCGTTTATAGGAAGGCCTGCCTGAATGCCGCCTGGGCGGAGTTTGTCAAGCAGGGAGATGCACAGGATAAATTGGATTTCAGGCATTTCTGCCATGAAAGATCCTGGTGGCTGGACGATTTTTCCCTGTTTGTCGCATTGCGGAATGAGTTCGAGCACAAATGCTGGTCCGATTGGCCTAAATTATTCAGGGACAGGGATGAAAAGTCCCTGCAGGAAGCGGAAAAACGCCTGGCCGGTGAAATAAACAAAGTCAAGTTTTTCCAATTCCTGTTTTTCCGGCAATGGCAGGATCTTCGCCAATATGCGCATCGGCGCGGCGTTCTGATGTTTGGCGATATCCCCATTTTCGTTTCCTACGACAGCGCCGATGTCTGGGCGCAGCGCGAGAACTTCAAGCTGGATGAAAATGGCGCCATGACCGTTGTTGCCGGTGTACCGCCGGACTATTTCTCCGAAACCGGCCAGCGCTGGGGCAATCCCCACTATAACTGGGGATATCTGCAAAACAACCGCTTCCAGTGGTGGATAGAGCGTTTTCGCACCCTGCAGGAGCTGTTCGATATCATCCGCATCGACCACTTTCGCGGGCTTGAAGCAGCCTGGGAAATACCCGCCGGGGAAGAAACTGCGGTCAAGGGAGAATGGGTCAAGGCGCCAGGCGCGGAACTGCTGAGCAGAATTGAACAGGAGTTTGGCGACAGGATTTCCCTGGTCGCAGAGGATTTGGGAATCATCACTCCTGAAGTCGAGGCTTTACGTGATCTGTTTGCCTTGCCGGGTATGAAAATACTGCAATTTGCCTTTGACGGAGGGCCGGACAATCCCTATCTGCCGCAAAATTATGTCGAGAACTGCGTGGTCTATACCGGCACCCATGACAACGATACCACGCTGGGCTGGTTTGAAAGCTTGAGCGATGAGCAAAAAAACCACGTCTATGAGGCGCTTGGCAATCCCCAGTTGCCGATGCCTCAGGCGCTGGTGCATGCCGCGCTGGCATCCATTGCCAGTCTGGCGGTCATTCCGATGCAGGATATCCTGGAGCTGGGCAGCGAACACCGCATGAATATACCGGGGACAGTGGAGGGAAACTGGCAATGGCGCTTCAAATGGACGCAACTTACCGATGACAAGGTGCGGAAATTGGAAGAAATGCTGGAAGCCACGGGAAGAAAGGCAACCGGAGCGCCGTTGAGCTTTTCCTGAGTACCCAGGTATTGATGGTTCCCACCGCCCGCGTGGGAAGCCATGCTGTGACGCACCGCGTCTCATATCCGGTTATTGTATTTCACTTGTTTCTTTCTGGAGCCAAAGGCTTGCTGTGGCGCGGCCAATTTTCGTTGCCGCTGCATCAATCATCGTCATCCTCCATTCTTGGGCGCTGTTTGGGGATGGGCAGCAGAGGCACCCGGTAGCGGGTGAGTATGGCTTCTATCTTCTTGCGATTGTCGGTAATCAATCGATCCAGCTGCGCCTTCCTGGCCTGGTCGGCATGACGGACACCCATGGCGATGGAGAAATCGAATTTCATGCCCGGCCCGGAGTGCATCGGGATGGTGATATAACTGCCCTGAGGCGCGTTGCGGAGCACATAGCCGGCCATCGGCCCCCAGAGGATCACCATGTCGATTTTTCCCGACCTGATGTCATGATCTATCCGCATCGCGGTATTGTTTTCAGAATCGCCGCTCATGGTCTGATAGGGGATACCAAGGTCGATCAGGTCGTTTTGTTTCAGCCAGGCTGTGCCGGGGCCCCGGTCGAACATGGCAATGCGCAATTCTTTCCGCCGGGCATCGTCCAGCTCCGCCAGTTGTTCGGCGCTCTTGATGTCGTCCCAGCCACGATTCTGGGCGATCAGCAGCACATAGGTCGAATGGTAGTAGGGAATGGTAGTCAGGGTTCTTTCATAACCGGCCGGGACACCCATGATGACGTCGCATTTATAGCGGCGGTCGCTGTCTTTAGGCAGTTCCGCCGTCAAGGTGTTGCGAATGAAACCGATGCGTTGCGGGAACCAGGTATATTCCAGCTGCTGACCTGATTTTTTCGCCAGCAGAGTTGCTATTTCATTTTCAAAGCCAGTGCCGTTTTTGGTGGAATAGGGGGGGTTCAGCGGGTCGGCGCAGACGCGGAATTTGTCATCTGCCAGGGTGCTGGCAGGTGTGGTCAGAACCAGGATGCTGATGACACAGGCGGTAAAGTGGCGAAATACCATGATCGGGCTTCTCCAGTAACGGGTGTTGTAAAAAACATGCTTCGGCATTCAGGCAATATTCTACCCGAATATCGCTAAGTCACTAGGCAAAAATAACTTGAACATCTTGCATCCCGCCTTCAGGCCATCTTTGCCCGGACCTCAATCGCAGAATCTTCAACGTAGCGCTGCTACACCTGCGGTTCTGCTCAATCGGTTCGACTAAATATGACCTGAATTCAAGCGCAATATTGCCCAGGTTATTTTTGCCTGGCTCCTGAACAGGGCAGGAAGTCGGGCTGCAGAAAAAAGAAACGCCCTGCCGAATCATCGGTCAGGGCGTTTCCAGGGGGGTAATCCGACGTTACAGAACCCGTCAATGCGGGTTCTGTAACAATCGAATCAATTGCCAGGCAGTGCGAATACCGTCAAGGCTCCACCCAGTTTGGTGAAGGAGCTCAGGCTGCGGTATGCGCCGACGGCGCCCAGGCCTTCGGTATCGCCTTCCAGACCAGCCGCCATGCCGATGCCGGCCCAGCCGCCCACACCGGAAAGAACGCCGATATACTGTTTGCCGTTGTATTCCCAGGTGCTGACGTTGCCGATGATACCGGACGGGGTTTTGAAGCGATACAGCTCCTTACCCGTTTTCGCATCGACAGCCTTCAGGTAGCCTTCCAGAGTACCGTAGAAGACCAGACCGCCAGCCGTTGCGACAGAACCAGACCAGACCGAGAAAGGTTCGTCGTTGGACCAGACGATTTTACCGGTGGTGGCGTCCCAGGCAGTGAAGACACCCAGATTGGTCGAGCCGTTTTTCCTGCCGGTCTTGACGTCACGTCCTGCGGGGAACATGCTCAAAGTCGCACCAACATAGGGCTGGCCGGCGGTGTATTCGACTTCGAATGGCTCGTAGTCCATGCACACATGGTTGCCGGAGATGTAGAAATAGCCGGTCTGCGGTGAGTAGGAAACAGGCTGCTGATTCTTGCTGCCCAACGCTGCGGGACAGATATCGGTGGTGTTTTCGTCTTCACCATGAAATTCTGTACTGTACTCGTCGACAACTACCGGACGGCCGGTTCTCAGATCGACATGGGAAGCCCAGTTGACCGCCTTGTCGAACTTCTCTGCAACCAGCAGCTCACCGGTAACACGGTCCAGGGTGTAGCCAAAACCGTTGCGGTCGAAATGCACGATGGTCTTGCGCATTTTGCCGCCGATTTTCTG
>JAJRWJ010000169.1 GCA_024276805.1 Gammaproteobacteria bacterium | reverse complement strand
CAACCGGCATTTACAAAAAGCGATGCGCAACAGATGTATGGCGGCAAGCCTTGCCCATGAATACTCTTCACATGTGACATCCGCATTTCGGTGGTTCATTTTTTGTCGAAGGCAAGGCGAAAAAACGCCGCCGCAGCAATCTGCAGCAAGGTTTTTCAACGTAGCCATCGGCAAAAAAGAGGCTGCCAGGTGATGATGTCATGTGCGGAGAGTATATAGACAATCAGCCGCTGGTCAAACTGTCAGCCCGGCTGCACTTCGCGCATCAAGTCTTTCATTGTCAGGGTATCCCAGCCCATCAGCTGTTGATAGATCAGCGCATAGGACAATACCAGAGTCACATATTTTCTGGTTTCGGTAAAGGGAATGGTCTCGATCCAGATATCCGCCGCTATCGGTCCGTCGTCGGGCAGCCAGCGAACCACCCGGTGTGGTCCGGCATTATAGGCAGCGGCGGCCAGGGCAAAATGCCCATCGAACCTGTCCAGCATCTGTTTATAGTAGAACGTTCCATACTTGACATTGACATCCGGGTCGAACAGACTGCTTGCCGAACGCCATCGCTCCTTCAGCTCTCGGGCTATCTGCCGTCCTGTTCTGGGCATGATCTGCATCAGGCCCCGGGCGCCAACCGGGGAATGCGCGTAGGGATAAAAGGCGCTCTCCTGCCTGATCAAGCCATAGACGATGGCCGGATCCAGGTCACGCTCCCGGGCATTCTTATTGATCTGCTGCGCATAGGTTACCGGAAAGCGTAAATTGACGTCATCCCAATATTGTGCCCGTGCTATGGTGAAAATAGCGATCTGATCCCAACCCCAGCGCTGTGCCAGTTTTGCCGCAACCAGCAACTGCTGCTTGTCCAGCTTACTGACGGCAAACCACCACTGACGCCTGGCATCCCGGTTGCGTTGCTGAAATTTGAATTCCTCGACCATGCGAAAAGCCATGGTCTTGGTCAACTCCGTCAACTGCCGCTGCTGTAACTGCACAGGCCGGTCGGAGAGCTGATAATCCAGTTGCAGATGGTCCGCAGCCAAAAAGCCATAATAACTCCGGTCCCTGGCCAGCGCCCTGAATACCTGCTCTGCACGGGCATTGTCACCTGTGGCATACAGTGCCCTGCCCAGCCAATACTGCCATTTGGGCTGGCGTTTTTCCTCGGGTGTCAATCTCCCCAAAGCATCCAGTACGTGCGTCCAGCTACCTTCCAGTAAAGCCGCCCTGACCCGCCAGTCGCGAACCCTGGCATCGTCATCGGACAATTTTACCAGGCGGCTGTAGGCCAGCTTGTTTTTTCGGTAACCCAATGCCAGGGCAAGCCTTTTCTCCAGTTCTTCGACACGCGGCCCGGGAATCTGAAATTCTTTTTTTCTGCGATCCCAGGCAGCAATGGCAGCCAGCGGATCACGACGCGCCATGCGATCGACGCCATGGGCATAGATCAGCCCCAACTGCGGGGATAGTTTCTGCCAGGCATCGGCATTGTCGATCAATTGCGGATGATTGTGCACCTCGAGCCAGAATGCAGCCGTCTTCCGATCCTGCTTGTTCAGCAGTTTCTGCAAATAGTTTGCCAGGCCGGTCTTGCCGTTTTTCAGCGCCAGGGCAAAGCGCTGCCAGACCATTTCCCGAGTGAAATAGCTCGACTTTAGCAGGGTGGTGAACAGTCGGTCGCATTGTTTGGACTGTGATCGACCCACCACCCACAACCGCTTCGCGCCGAGCAGCGCTTCACGCTTCTGCCCGGTGCGATATTTCGCCCAGTAATAGTGACATTCCAGGGCCGTGCTGCGGGTTTTCCGGTAATTGGCGAGAAACTCATGCCATTGCTGGTGTGCACCAAGATAATGCAGCCATTTGTTCCTCAATATGCCTGCGTAACGGGTATCTTGATATGTCACGAGAAAATCCTTGATCTGCGAGTTGTTCTGCAGATGCTTCTCCAGCCAGCGGTATTGCAAATAGGGATACAGTGGGTATCCCTCGAGTTCCTGCATCAGCGCTTGAAAATGCCGATCATCAGATTTCTGCAGCCACTTCTCCGCCTCGACAAAGGCATTTCTCTGCCGCGCGAGATCAGCACTCCAACCCGGCGAATGCAACGCGGTAAACAATAAAATCCAACAAAACCGATTGAAAAGCCTTCCTGCCATCATATTTCTCTGCGACACTAAACCTGTTATTTACCTGTATCGTACAGTCTGACTCTCCGTGCCCCGGTGCAGCTGTTCAATACGTTTGATTGCCGATGCCTGTAAAGAAAAATCCTGCTGTCGCGGTGTAACGGCATTTTTTCCAGGTCATCAAGTAAAAATGGCAAAGCGAAATGCTGAAAATCCAAATGCGGAGAGTATATAATTCAACTGATTTACCAAAAGACCGGACATGTGACGAAAACTTCAGCCAACCCATCCAGTAAAATCTATACCTGGAATTATATCCATCAAGTCGCGTTGTCGCACAAAAAAGAACTGCTCAGCGCCAATGTCTATGCAATCCTGGCGGCTGTCGCCAGCGTCCCGGTGCCTTTGCTGATGCCCATGCTGGTCGACGAAGTACTGCTGCACCAGCCCGGTATCACCGTTGCGACGGTCAATCGCATCGTTCCTGCAGAATGGCAGGGGCCGGTCACCTATATCCTGGCGGTATTGCTGCTGAGTCTGCTGTTGCGCCTGATTGCCATTGTTTTCAATATCATCCAGGCGAGAAAATTTTCCCTGATAGCCAAGGATATCACCTTCCGCATTCGCAAGCGGCTGATCAGGCACCTGCAGAACATTTCCATGTCGGAGTATGAAAGCCTTGGTAGCGGTACTGTAGTCACGCATCTGGTCACCGACCTGGACACGCTGGACACCTTCATCGGCACGACGGTCAGCAAACTGCTGGTCGCCTGTCTGACCATTCTTGGCACGGCGGTCATTCTGTTGTGGATGCACTGGCAACTGGGTCTGTTCATTCTGCTGCTGAATCCGATCGTCATCTATTTTACCCGCGTCGTCGGCAAGCATGTAAAAAACCTCAAGGCCCGGGAAAATTCCGCCTATGGAATCTTCCAGCAATCCCTGACCGAGACGCTGGAAGCCATCCACCAGATCCGCGCCAGCAATCGTGAACGTCATTATATGCAACAGCTCATCGATTCTGCCAGAAAGGTCAAGGAGCATTCCGCCGCTTTTGCCTGGAAAAGCGATGCCGCGACGCGTCTGAGTTTTTTGATCTTCCTGTTTGGCTTCGATATCTTTCGCGCCACAGCGATGCTGATGGTGTTCTATTCCGATCTCAGCATTGGCGAGATGCTGGCGGTTTTTGGCTATCTGTGGTTCATGATGGCGCCTGTTCAGGAGGTACTGGGCATACAATATGCTTTCTATGGCGCCAGAGCCGCGCTGAATCGCATCAATCAGTTGACCGCATTACAGCAGGAACCCGATTATCCACACCTGGAAAACCCCTTTGCCAACAGCAGCACCGTTGCCATCGACATCATCGATGTGCACTTCCGCTACAATGATGAAACAGAGGTCCTGAACGGCATCGACCTGCATATTCCGGCCGGCGAAAAGGTCGCTTT
>JAJRWJ010000168.1 GCA_024276805.1 Gammaproteobacteria bacterium | reverse complement strand
CAATATCCATGTCCGCGGCTACAAGGAGGAAGGCACCACGTCGACACCCTTCGACATGGTAGTGATGAACGACCTGGACCGTTTCCACTTGGTCTGCGACGTCCTGGACCGGGTTCCCGAACTGCGCCAGCATGCCGCCTATGTGAAACAGGAAATGTATGACAAGCTGATCGAACACAAGCAGTATGTTCAGGAATACGGAGAAGACATGCCGGAAATTCGTGACTGGAAATGGCCTGCCGGTTAGGGCAGCGCCACATTTTCAACCAGGAGCACACCATGAAGCAGGAAAACACCCGGATTATCACCGAAGACGACCGCACCGGCACCAGCGTCGCCACGCTGATTCGTGCCATCGCCGACAATATGTTCTATGTGCAGGGCAAATTTGCGGCGAACGCCACGAAAAACGATGCCTATCTGGCAGTGGCCTATACGGTCCGGGACCGTCTGCTGCGGCGCTGGATCAATTCCCTGGAAACATACCTGAAAAACGATGTCAGGGTGGTCTGCTATCTTTCCGCGGAGTTTCTGACCGGTCCACATTTACACAACAACCTGCTCAACCTGGATCTTTTGCAACCGATGCGTGAGGCGGTAGCCTCATACGGCGTCGACCTGGATGAACTGATCGATCAGGAAGAGGAGCCCGGACTGGGCAATGGCGGTCTGGGCAGGCTTGCCGCCTGCTACATGGACTCTCTGGCCACTCTGCGGATCCCGGCAATCGGCTACGGCATCCGCTATGAATATGGCATTTTCGATCAGGAGATTCAGGATGGCTGGCAGGTGGAAATCACCGACAAGTGGCTGCATCTGGGCAATCCCTGGGAATTGCATCGACCCGAGCGGACCTTCGAGGTCAAGTTTGGCGGCCATACCGAAGCCTGGCAGGATGATCGGGGGTGTTTTCGTATGCGCTGGGTACCCAACCGGGTGGTGAAAGGGGTCGCCTACGATACACCGATACTTGGCTATCAGGTCGACAATGCCAGTCTGCTGCGCCTCTGGTCGGCAGAGGCGCCGGAATCCTTCGACTTTCAGGATTTCAATGTCGGTGACTATATGGGCGCGGTACAGGAGAAGATGACTTCCGAGAACATTACCAAGGTTCTCTATCCCAATGATGAACCCGAGCAGGGCAAACGCCTGCGCCTGCAGCAGCAGTATTTCTTCGTTTCCTGCTCCCTGCAGGACATGATCGCCATCCAACTGCAATTCGGCGGTTCTCTGGATGACTTTCACAAACGCTTTACCGGCCAGCTGAATGACACGCACCCTTCCATCGCCATTGCCGAACTGATGCGCCTGCTGCTCGACGAACATCACATGGACTGGGATCAGGCCTGGAATATCACCCGGCAGACCTTTGCCTATACCAACCACACACTGCTGCCGGAAGCACTGGAGACCTGGTCGTTGCCGTTGTTTCAAAGCGAACTGCCGAGACTCCTGGAGATCATCTATGAAATCAACCGGCAGTTCCTCGACCAAGTGCGAATTCACTATCCCGGGGACAATGCCCGCCTGGGCAGAATGTCGCTGATCGACGAAGCCGGTGAAAAATCGGTGCGCATGGCCAACCTGGCCTGCGTTGGCGGCTACGCGGTCAATGGCGTTGCCGATCTGCACACCAGACTGCTGACCGCCAATATCCTGCATGACTTCTATGACATGATGCCGGAAAAGTTCAGCAACAAGACCAATGGCGTCACCCCGCGGCGCTGGATACTGCTCAGCAATCCGGGTCTGTCCGCCCTGATCACGGAAAAAATCGGCGATGGCTGGGTTACCGACCTGCGGCAACTCAGGCAGCTGGAAAAATTCGCCGACGATACGGATTTTCAGATCCGCTGGCGTCAGGTGAAACTGGCCAACAAACAGCGGCAGGCGGCCTTCGTCCTGGAACGCGTCGGCATCGAACTGGATCCGGAATCACTGTTCGACATCCAGGTCAAGAGACTGCATGAATACAAGCGCCAGCATCTCAATGTCCTGCATATCATCACGCTGTACAACCGTATCAAGGAAAATCCCGACCTCGACATCGTGCCGCGCACCTTTATTTTTGGCGGCAAGGCGGCGCCCGGCTATTTCATGGCCAAGCTGGTGATCAAACTGATCAACTCGGTAGCCGACGTGATCAACAACGACCCGGACGTCGCTGGACGTCTGAAAGTCCTGTTCATCCCGAACTTCAATGTCAAACTGGGGCAGCGCATCTACCCCATCGCCGATCTCTCCGAACAGATCTCCACGGCCGGCCTGGAAGCATCAGGAACCGGTAATATGAAGTTTTCCATGAATGGCGCATTGACCATTGGCACGCTGGATGGCGCCAATATCGAAATCCGCGAGGAAGTCGGTGAAGAGAATTTTTTCCTGTTCGGGCTGACCGCCCAGGAAGTATCCGATTTACGTGGCAAGGGCTACAGGCCGCGCCAATACTACGAAAAGAACGCCGCCCTGAAGCTGGCAGTGGACCGCATCGCGGAAGGATTCTTTGCCCATGGAGACACCAGCCTGTTCGCCCCACTGGTCGATGAACTGCTGAACCGGGACCAGTATCTGCTGCTGGCCGACT
>JAJRWJ010000167.1 GCA_024276805.1 Gammaproteobacteria bacterium | reverse complement strand
TTCCTTTGGATCAACTGTTATCGGCTCAGGCCAGACCGTAAAATTTGCAACCAATTGAATTTGCTTGACTTATTTTTCATAGGCCAGTAACAACACCCTAAAGTTACTCCCCTGGTGGCCGAACTTTATCTGCAGAGTATCGATACCCTCATGCTGTTTCCACAGACGGATACGCACCCGTAAAGTGAGATAACAAGATGTAAGTCGAACAGACTCAATGGAGCCAGCAGCACGGCTGGGCACCAACCCCCCTTGAAAAACTGGGTCGCAGTGCCGACCTGGTGCTGGCCTTTGGCAGCACGGCCTGCCTGGAAAACACATCGCTACTGGCCGAATTACGTGCCGCTTACCCGCAGGCACTGCTGACCGGCTGCTCCACGGCGGGCGAGATTTTCGGTACTCAGGTAGACGATGGCAGCCTGGTGGTCACGGCCATCACCTTTGAACACACAACCGTCGCGGGACAGCTGTCCGCAGTAAACACGGCATTGGACAGTTATCAGTGTGGCCAGCAGCTTGCCGGCTCCATCCCCCACAAAAACCTGAGTCATGTTTTCGTACTTTCGGACGGGCTGAACGTCAACGGCAGCAAGCTTGTCAGCGGACTGACGGAACACCTACCCGCAAACGTATCTGTCACGGGTGGACTGGCCGGCGACAGCGACCACTTCGAAAAAACCCTGCTGCTCTGGAATGGAGAAAGCCAGTCACACGCCGCCGCAATCATCGGCTTCTACGGTGACCGGCTGAAGATCGGATACGGATCACTGGGTGGCTGGGAGGCATTCGGACCGGAGCGCCTGATCACCTGCGCCGAGGGAAATGTGCTGTATGAGATGGATGGAAAGTCGGCCCTGGAACTCTACAAACAATACCTTGGTGAGCATGCCGATGGATTGCCTGCCACCGGCCTGCTATTTCCGCTTGGACTGCGAAGCGAAGGAGATAAACAGGGTGTCGTGCGTACCATTCTCGCGGTCAATGAAGACGAACAAAGCATGACCTTCGCCGGAGAAATCCCGCAAGGCCACCATGTGCGGCTCATGCGGGCAAGCAATAACCGACTGGTCAATGGCGCCAACGAAGCGGCCATTATCACCGACCAGGCCCTTGGAGAAAGACAGGCTGAACTAGCCATCCTCATCAGCTGCGTAGGACGCAAGATGGTCCTCAAGCAACGTGTTGAAGAAGAGACCGAGGCCGTACAGGAGATCCTTGGTAACAAGGCCACACTCACAGGCTTCTACTCCTACGGCGAGATTTCCCCCTTTACTCCCGGTGACACCTGCGAACTGCACAACCAGACCATGACCATCACGGCCTTCACTGAAGTCTGACACGCATGCCCACACTGCATTCATTGCTGCGGCGGCAACTGAGGCGCCAGTTCGGTGACGTAGAAAACGTTCCAGAAATTCTGACGTCTTTCATCCGTACAGTAGATGACGCCTACCACGAATTTGATGAAGACCATGCGCTTCTGGAACGATCATTGAAACTCAGTTCCGATGAACTGATGCAGACCAACGATAATTTACGCACACTACTCAAAGCCCTGCCGGATCTGTTTTTTCGCATTGACGCCAATGATATTATTACCGAGTATCAGGCTGGCAGCGGCACCGAACTTGCGTTATGTCCAAAGGATGTCATCGGCCAGAGTGTGCGTGATATTCCAGTACTCAATGTAGACAATCGCCTGTTTCTTGCTATTCGCTACGCACGCAAAAACCAACAGCGCACGAATATTGAATATGTATTACTTGAAAAAAATCGTCAGCGTTATTTTGAGGCCAGACTATTTCCGGTTACTGGAAAACAGATCGCAATTCTGATACGTGACATAAGTGAAAGAAAGTGTGAAGAAATCCGTTTGCAGGTCAACGAGCGCCAACTTCGTCAACAAAACAACCTTCTGGTTGTCGCTGCAAAGAGCAAACACCTGACCAGTGGCGACCTGGACACCGCACTGAAAGAAATAACTGCTATCACTGCACAGGGACTCAACATAGAACGTTCAAGCATCTGGTTGTACAACAAAGATCACAGCAAATTGACTTGCGCCAAACTCTTTATTAAATCCACAGATCATCACAGTCATGGACTGGAGCTATTTGCCAGTGAATACCCTGCATATTTTGCAGCACTGGATAACAAACGAACCATTGCCGCCGACAATGCCCACACACATCCAAGCACGTTTGAATTCACAAATAACTATCTCAAACCACTGGGCATTACGTCCATGCTGGACGCTACTATCCGCATCGGTAGCCGTGCAGTCGGTGTCATCTGCAATGAACACATCGGCCCAGCCCGCACATGGACCCAGGAGGAGCGCAACTTTGCCGCCTCCATGGCCGACTTCGTTTCCCTTGCACTGGAAACAAGGGAAAGAAAAAAAGCGCAATCGGCACTGAGCGAAAGTGAGAACAAGTTCCGAATCCTTTCTGAAACAACCGACAGCGTCATCGTCGTATTCCGTGACAAGTTTCTTTATATCAACCCTCCCCTGCTCAGACTCAGCGGGTATTCCAAACAGGAAATACTCAACATGCATCCCTGCGAAATGGTGCATGACGAGTACAAAGCAAGGATCGAGCAACTCATTGAGCACTACAAAGCTGGCTCGACAAAGACCATTCGTTTAGAGATTCGCATTCTCGACAGAAAAGGCAAACAACACTGGATGTTCATGACGGCCAATTGCATACAGTTTGACGGTGAACCAGCCGTCCTGGCAACGGCCTTCGATATTACCGAACGCAAAGCCATGGAAGACCAGCTTCGCCATCAGGCCTTCCACGACCAACTCACCGGACTACCCAACCGCGCCCTGTTCATCAGTCATCTTGAACAGGCCATTGCCCGGTCAAAGCGGCATACCACCCTGTTTGCCGTTCTGTTCATTGATCTTGACAGGTTCAAGGTCATTAACGACAGTCTCGGGCATACGGTGGGCGATAAACTGCTTATCGAAATTGCCCACCGACTGAGGTCTAATCTGCAGGCAGCAGACACCGTCACCCGCATCGGCGGTGACGAATTCACCGTGCTGCTGCAAGACCTCAATAGCATGGACAATGCCATACACATTGCGGATCGCGTGCAGAATGTCATCTCCGCCCCCATACTCATTGGTGATCATGAGATCATCACCAAGGCCAGCATCGGTATCGCCCTCAATAACACCGACTACGAACAGGCCGAGCATATTCTACGTGACGCCGACATCGCCATGTACCGGGCAAAAAATAACGGCAAGGCCTGTTACGAAATATTCGATGCCGAAATGCATGCGCGGGCACTGCGTCTGCTGAAAATGGAAAGTGACCTGCGACATGCCATCGAGCGTGAGGAGTTTGAGCTGTATTACCAGCCCATCGTCGCCATGCAGACCGGCTGGATCAGTGGCTTTGAGGCCCTGATACGCTGGAATCACCCAGAACAGGGACTGGTATCGCCCATTGAGTTCATCCCGTTGGCAGAGGAAACCGGGATGATCAATGAAATCGGCGCCTGGGTATTGTCCCGCGCCTGCCGGCAAATCCACGACTGGCAGAAGGAACTCAATGGCGAAGAAGTGCCGCCGATCAATATCAATGTCTCCGGTAAACAATTGGCCCATGGCAGCCTGGCCAGCCACGTGATCAATATACTTGATGACATGTGCATTGACGGCTCACGCATAAAACTCGAATTGACCGAAACGGCCGTGATGGAGAATCCGACCCTGGCCAGTGCCATGATCACCCAGCTTAAGCAGCACCATGTACGCATCGCCATCGACGACTTTGGCACGGGTTATTCATCACTCAGTTACCTGCACAAGTTTCCCATCGACACACTAAAAGTCGACCGCAGTTTCGTCAATAACATTGGTGAGGATGGAGAAAATTCGGAGATCGTCAACACCATCGTGATGCTGGCCCATAGTCTGGGGCTGGATGTCGTTGCCGAAGGCATCGAGACCGAGCACCAACAACAACACCTTCAGGCCATCGGCTGCGACTATGCGCAGGGCTATCTGTTCGCCCGCCCCATGCCTGCCGACGAGGCACTGCAACGCCTGCTGCGGGAAAAGGGTAGCGAATGCACCTGAGCGGTCAGGGAGTCACCGAATAAGCTGCTGGATTATGGCTTTCGCCAGAATGACATTGCTAATGAATCTCGCCCGGCACCGCCGAGGACGCCACCTCACGCTGCGCAAGCTCACCGGGCATCGCATCGCGGATCGCCAGTATCTTGACATGAAAGATGATGATCTTGCCGGCAAAGGGATGGTTACCGTCGATGGTGATCTTGCCGCCCTCGATCCTTGTCACCGTCATCTCAATGGATTCGCCATCGGCATTTTCAAAAGTTGGCTTTGCACCAACAACGCGAAACTCTGGCGGGGCATTTTCCAGCTCATCGGTAAATATCAGCTGCGGATCCGGCTGACCGAAGGCCTCCTCCGCTGATAGAGTGACCTCGACACTATCGCCGACCGACTTACCCTCCAGGGCCTGCTCCACCTTTGGAAACAGATTGCCATCGACACCGTGCAAATAGTCCACCGGCAGGTCGGACTGCTCCAGTACCTCCCCCTGATCATCGACGATACTGTAGGTCAGCGAAACGACCTTGTTCTTTGTTGCAATCTGGCTCATCTTTCCCGACCTGTTAGACACTTATTATTAATACTGACTGTATGTCCTCAGGAACCTGGTGAATTCCTGGCACAACGAAAACCAAAGCTGTCATTCTTGACCTTTTTTGCAAAGAAAGAACGATTGAACACCGGCGCGGAAATTCCGCAGCGATAAAATGAGCAATCGAACCAGGAGCCACCCTTCAAGGTTTTATAACGTTCACCATAACTCTCAGAGGCGTGCGTATTGCCCGGATAGGGAAGATACCACGATGCCGTCCATTCCCAGACATTGCCCGACATATCGTAAATCCCGTAGGGACTGATACCACCCTTGAAGGCGCCGACCGGCGTGGTGTCTCCGGGCTTGCCGATGGCCGACCAGCGCAGCGGCGTGTTGGCGCGGGAAATATCAAATTCATTACCCCAGGGGTAGGTGCGGCCATCGATGCCGCGTGCAGCCCTTTCCCACTCGGCATCAGTGGGTAGACGCTTGCCGGCCCATTGACAATAAGCCTGCGCATCGTTCCAGCTGACATTGGTCACCGGGTGATCCGCCTTGCCGCGGGGAAAGGTGCGGTTGCGCCAATGTTCCGGCGAGCGACGCCTTGTCTCATCATTGAATTTTTTGTATTGCAGATTGGTCACTTCATATTTGTCGATATCATAACTGTCCAGCCAGACACGGTGCTGTGGCCCCTCGTCCGGCAAGCGGTCATTGCTGCCCATAATAAATTCGCCGGCAGGAATCCGCACCATCTCATTGGCTGTATCACCGAGGCGGGAAAAGCGCGGGTACAGGGGGAAGCGCATACCGATATCGGGCGGCACAGGTTTGTCCGGTTTCGCGACTGCCGACTGCACGGCCTTCAATTCCACGCCCTGATGGGTGCCCAGGGCCTTACCTTGGCCGTGGCAGTCGTTGCAACTGTCAATGGTGGAAAACAGGATGGGCTGTAATTCTTGCTTATTTTCATGACAGCGCAGGCACTGGCTGTCGGAATGGGAATAACCCTCCTCCGCGGCAACGGGTTGCACCGTCAGCGATGCCACGAGACCGAACATCAAATAAAACCTCAACGCAACGGCATTGTTCGCGAATTATCCTCCAACGGGAACAAGATACCCTCCTGCCCGGCCCTCGCAGCAAACGAGCAGGCCACCCAATGACCGCTAACGGCCACTAGTTCATCGGCGGCAAACAATAGCGGAATCCGCACCCGCTGCCACGGCGGCACAGCGGCCTCCTGAAACAGCTTCTTCAGCGAGTGATGGCCTTCGCGGCCCGCCACGCAGAGCCTCTCACCGCCCTGGCGGAAGCGCACAGAAAGCCTTTTCCCCTGCAGAAAATCACGGGAAACACCCGCGCCGATGCCAGCCTGCACCCGCAGACGACCCAGACCCGGCAGGGCCAGTGGCGCCGCCAAATCCCACTCACACTGAATAGTGGCATCGAAGTCCAATAGGGGACGCATGACATAAAGAGCATCGCGGTAACGCCGTGCCTCTGCCCCCGGCCATTGCAATAGCGGCACCGCATCCTGCCCGGCACCGATCACGCTTCGCCACAATTCCTGCAACTGAGCCTCGGAGGGCACGGGCAATGCCCGTGCATGAATCCAGTCATGCAGCACATTGCGCGCACGTACCTCACCCAGCGCACGCAGGCCCTTCACAGACAGGGTGTCTACTGACAGCTGTAGGGACTGTAGATCGGCCTGTGCCTGCGCCTGCAGGATTTCAGCGGCCTCAGCACAACGGCGTGCACTGCGCGACAGGGTGCTGGCCAGACCGGGAAAGTGCTGTTTCAGGCGGGGCAGTATTTCATGGCGGAGGAAATTGCGCTCAAGGCGGGTGTCGAAATTGCTTTCATCCTCCAGCCACGACAAACCGTTGGCCTCGGCATAGGCGATAAGGGCTTCGCGACGAAAGCCCAGCAGGGGGCGTGCATGCCAGCCCCTGGAAAATTCCGACAACATCGGCATGGCCGCCAGCCCCTTCGGGCCGGCGCCGCGCAATAACTGCAAAAGGAGGGTCTCGGCCTGGTCATCCTGATGATGGGCGGTGAGCAGGCAGTCATCACCCTGAACCAGCTCGGCCAGGGCACGATAGCGGGCATTGCGCGCCGCTGCCTCCGGGCTTTCGCCCGCGGCCGGGGCCGCGTCCACCTCACACAGGGTAAAAGACAGGGACAGTTCGGCACACTGGCGGGCACACCGATCGGCCCATTGCCCCGCTTTCGGGCTGAGGCCATGATTGACATGAACCACGCAAAGCCGGGCATTATTTATGTGCTCACGTAGCGCGGCCAAGGCATGCAGCAACACCATCGAGTCCACGCCACCACTGAAGGCAATCCAGTAACGGCTGGGTGTAATGTCCGAGGAAAGTGCGTCGTGCAGTGCCGCGGGAGTGAAACGCATAACGAAAAGTCGTGGTATCCGGGAGCTACCGCCTCCTAACGTTCAGTGAAATTGCCGTACTGCATCAGGCGTTGATAGCGATTTTCCAGCAGCTTGTCGAGCGGGATACTATCGAGCACGTCAAGGTTTTCCAGCAGCGCGGCCTTGAGACTGTTGGCCATGCTATCCGGGTCTCGGTGGGCGCCGCCCAATGGTTCGTTGATGATCTGATCCACCAACTCCAGTTCTTTTAGTCGCTCGGAAGTAACACCCATGGCCTCGGCGGCCGTGGAGGCCTTTTCCGCACTCTTCCACAGGATAGTGGAACAACCCTCGGGGGAGATGACCGCATAGGTGCCGTACTGCAACATCAGCAGCCGGTCACCAACGCCGATGGCCAGCGCACCACCGGAACCCCCCTCGCCGATCACGGTGCAAATAATGGGCGTCTTGAGCTGGGCCATGACAAACAGGTTGCGGGCGATGGCCTCGCTCTGGCCACGCTCCTCGGCGTCGATGCCGGGATAAGCGCCGGGGGTGTCGATGAAGGTGAGGATCGGCATCTTGAAACGCTCCGCCATTTCCATCAGGCGTTTGGCCTTGCGGTAGCCCTCGGGACGCGGCATAGCGAAGTTGCGTTTGAGTTTCTCCGTGGTGTCGCGGCCCTTTTGCTGACCAATCACCATCACCGGCCGGCCGTCAAGACGCGCCACGCCACCGACAATGGCCGGGTCATCGGCAAAGGCCCGGTCACCGTGCAGCTCTTCGAAATCGCTGAACATGCGCTCGATATAATCCAGCGTGTAGGGGCGCTGGGGGTGTCGCGACATCTGCGAAACCTGCCAGGGGGTGAGTTTGGAGAAGATGGACTCGGTCAGTTCGCGGCTCTTGGTTTGCAGGCGCGAGATCTCTTCGGTGATATTGATTTCGGCATCAGATCCCACGTAGCGAAGCTCTTCGATCTTGGCTTCCAGCTCGGCGATGGGTTGTTCAAATTCAAGGAAATTCATATTCATGGGGAATAACCAAGGGTGTCGGGTTGCAGAAGATGGGGGTAATTTTACCTGTTTTGGCGGGAGACTGCCTTAGTTTAATTGTTGGGTTTTGACATGGCGCGGACGCGCTAAGTCTGTAGGAGCGGGCCATGCCCGCGATGGACTGTCTATGGTGTTGTAGGAGCACCTTTAGGCGCGACAGCTCGCCGATAAAAAAACTGTCGCGCCTACTAAAAGGCGCTCCTACAAGTGAACGGAAGAAGCCTTGGCGCAGAAACCATCACGGGCATGACCCGCTCCAAGAGGAACAGGGTATTTGCACCAGATCAATACTCGATACGCACACTGCCCTCACCGGCCAGCTCGGTGATACGGCGCAGCAGTTCGTCGGTGGGGCGCACGCGCCAGTCGGGGCCAAAGGTGAGCTGGGCCTGGGCGTCGAGACGGCGGTATTCCACCCGTACCGCGCAGCGACCCTCGCGGAACGGTGCCAACACCTGCGCAAGATCCTGCACAAAACCATTCACGGCCTGCCCCTGACTCAGGGTCAGTACCAACCGCTTGGCGAAGGACTCGCGGGCATTGTCGATGTCGTAGACCTTGCGCGCGCTCATCTTGATGCCGCCGCTGTAGTCGTCCACGCTCACCTCGCCTTCTACCACCACCAGGCGGTCCTTCACTAGCAGGTCGCGGTAGTGCTGGTAGGTATCAGCGAACACCGCCAGCTCCAGGCGGCCGCTGCGGTCGTCGAGGGTGACGAAGGCCATACGGTCACCGCGACGGGTATTCATGGTGCGCATGGCCACCACCAGTCCGGCGACGATGATGGTTTGATCGCCGCTGGGATTGAGGTCGCAGATGCGATGGCTGATGATGCCGGCCAACTCGGCTTCGTAGCGGTCGATGGGGTGGCCGGTGAGGTATAGGCCGAGGGTCTCTTTCTCGCCGTTGAGACGGATCTCATCATCCCAGTCCGGGGTGTCGATGAAGGTGCCGGTGGTGCTCTGTTCCGCTTCCATAAGTGCGAACATGTCGTTCTGCCCGGCGGCGGCGTCCTTGTGACGCTGCTCGGCCATCTGCACGGCGGTGTCCAGCGTCGCCATCAGGGTGGCACGATTGGGGCCAAGATCGTCCAGCGCACCGGCGCGAATCAGCGCCTCAAGGGCACGACGGTTGGCCTTTTTCAGGTCGATGCGCTGGCAAAAGTCGAACAGATTCTTGAACGGGCCATCCTGCTCGCGGCTGCGGATGATGCCCTCAATGGCGCCCTCACCCACGCCCTTCACCGCGCCCAGACCGTAGAAGATGGCATTGTCGTCCTTCACCGTGAACTTATAGTGACTGGTGTTGACGTTGGGTGACTCCACCTCCAGCCCCAGCTCGCGGCACTCCTCGATGAGGGTCACCACCTTGTCGGTGGTGTCCATGTCGGCGGACATCACCGCCGCCATGAAGGCCGCCGGGAAATGGGCCTTGAGCCAGGCGGTCTGATACGACACCAGCGCATAGGCGGCCGAGTGCGACTTATTGAAGCCGTAACCGGCGAACTTCTCCATCAAATCGAAGATATAGGTGGCGGTCTTCTCTTTCACCCCCTGCTCCAGCGCGCCTTTGGTGAATATCTCGCGCTGCTTGGCCATCTCCTCGGGTTTCTTTTTACCCATGGCACGGCGCAGCATATCGGCGCCGCCGAGGGTATAGCCGGCCAGCACCTGGGCAATCTGCATCACCTGTTCCTGATACAGGATGACGCCGTAGGTGGGCTCAAGAATGTGTTTGATATCCGGGTGCGGATACTCCGCCTTCTTGCGCTTGTGCTTGACGTTGATGAAGTCGTCCACCATGCCGGACTGCAAGGGTCCCGGGCGGAACAGGGCCACCAGGGCGATGATGTCCTCGAACTCATCCGGCTGCAGGCGCTTGATGAGATCCTTCATGCCGCGCGATTCGAGCTGGAATACGGCGGTGGTCTGGCAGGCCTTGAGCAACCTGAAGGCGGCCTTGTCATCCAGCGGGATGGTCTCGATTTCGGGCCGGGCGTCCTTGCCCTTCTGCTTCTCGATGTTGTCCAGCGCCCAGTCAATGATGGTCAGGGTGCGCAGACCGAGAAAGTCGAACTTGACCAGACCCACGGCCTCCACATCGTCCTTGTCGAACTGGCTGACAATGCTATCACCACCCTGCTCGCAGTACAGTGGGCAGAAGTCGGTAAGCTTGGTGGGGGCGATAACCACGCCGCCGGCATGTTTGCCGGCGTTGCGCGCCAGCCCTTCCAGCTTCTTCGCCATCTCGATGAGGCTGGCCACGTCCTCATCGTCGGCAATCAGCTGCGCCAGCGGCTCCTCCTGAGCGATGGCCTTGTCCAGGCTGATGCCCACCTCGAAGGGAATCATCTTTGATATGCGGTCGACGAAGCCGTAGGGGTGACCCATGACGCGACCCACGTCGCGCACCACCGCCTTGGCGGCCATGGAGCCGTAAGTGATAATCTGCGAGACCTTGTCGCGCCCGTAATGGCCGGCCACGTAGTCGATGACGCGGTCGCGACCTTCCATGCAAAAGTCGACGTCGAAGTCGGGCATGGATACGCGCTCGGGGTTGAGGAAACGTTCGAACAACAGGTCGTATTCCAGCGGGTCGAGGTCGGTGATGGTCAGCGCGTAGGCCACCAGCGAGCCGGCGCCGGAACCACGCCCCGGGCCCACCGGCACGCCGTTGTTCTTGGCCCAATGGATAAAATCGGCAACGATCAGGAAGTAGCCGGCAAAGCCCATGCCGTTGATGACGTCCAGTTCGATCTCCAGACGCTCATCGTAAGGCTTGCGTTTCTCCGCGAAATCAGTGGCATTGCGGTCAAACAGCTTATCGAGCCGAGCCTCCAGGCCCTTTTGTGACTGCTGGCGGAAAAACTCCGCCTCGGTGAGGCCATCGGGAATGGGAAAGTCGGGCAGAAAATTCTTACCCAGGGTCAGCTCGACGTTGCAGCGCTTGGCGATCTCCAGCGTGTTCTCCAGCGCCTCGGGGATATCGCTGAACAGCTCGGCCATCTCCGCCGGCGTACGCAGGTATTGCTGCGGGGAATAGTTCTTCGGCCGGCGTGGGTCGTCCAGGGTGCGGCCGTCGTGGATACAAACGCGCGTCTCGTGGGCATCGAAATCCTCGGCCTGCAGAAAACACGCATCGTTGGTGGCCACCACCGGCAGCTCTGCCGACTGCGCCAAAGCCACGGCGGCGTGCAGATAGTTTTCCTCGCCAGGACGGCCGGTACGCTGCAGCTCCAGGTAGTACCGATCCGGAAACAGGTGCCGCCAGCCTGCCAGACAGTGCCAGGCACGCTCCGTGTCATTGGCCAGCAGGGCGCGGCCGACGTCGCCGTCGCGGCCACCGGAGAGGGCGATCAGGCCGTCCGTCTGCCCTTCCAGCCACTGTAATTCAAGGATGGGGATACCGCGATGCTGGCCCTCGGTGTAGGTGCGCGATACCAGTTGGGTGAGATTGCGGTAGCCCTCGTTGCTTTGGCACAGCAGCACCAGCCGGTGGGGCCTTGTCGGCTCATCGTCATTGGCCAGCCATATGTCCACACCGATGATGGGCTTCACCCCGCGCGCAATGGCCGCGCGGTAGAACTTCACCATGGAAAACAGGTTGCTCTGGTCGGTGACGGCTACGGCGGGCATACCCTGCTCCGCCACCGCATTCACCAGCGGCTTGACACGCAGGATGCCATCGACGAGGGAGTATTCGGTGTGACAACGGAGATGGACGAAGGCTGGACTCATGGGCGCAAGTTTCCGCTCTCACGCGGGGAACTTCAAGACTTGACAGCACGCTGAGAAGCAACAAAGGAGGTTTCACGGCACCAACAATTAGCCGTAAAGGGTTATGACAGCTAAAGCCACGCCCACAACAACGCTGTACCAAGCCTTCAGGCTAAGACGGAAGAAACTCAACAGGAAAAGTCACTGTAATTGGCTCACCGTCCCTGACGCCAAAATCAAAACGCTTTACCCGGGCGAGCAAACGTGACTCTAATTTTGAATTGTTCAATTCGCTGGACTTGATGACCGCCCTGGACACCTTCCCGGATGGCAGGATAGTAATATCGAACACAATTCTCCCCTTGAGACCAGGGTTTTTCCGGCGGGCTTGGCGATAGACGGAGTAAAGCTTACCTTTGTTCCGATCCATGACATAAGCAATATTCTCATCCGTGCGGAAATTACCAGACCTCGTGGTGGATTTCTCTTGCCTGTCCGGGCCTTCTTGCATATCCACAACGTCAGGATCAACACTCACCTCCGCTATCACTGTCTGAGCAATCACAATGCGTTTTTGAGCGCCAAGCTTGGTAGAGCTGATGGTTGAAGAAAAGCCCTCCCCGATGTCTTTCACGGCAGCATTGGCTGTCTAAGGCCCAACGTCCAAAACATCTGCATCGATGTTGGCCATGCTTTCGGCCCCGGATACGCGGCGTATCTTTCTCCCCACCATTGCGTTGACATCAGCGGTATCCATCAAGTCCGCCAAATCATTGCTCAGCGCCAACAACCCACTATTTTCAGCCCTCTCTCTCGCCGCACTCGACGGATCGGTGAGTGGCGCGTTGTCTTCAGTTATTTCTGGTTTCAACTGAATCTTGGGTTTCGGTGCCTGCTCCCGTTTCACCTTCGGCTCCAACTTTGGCTTCGGTTTCGGCCTTGGTTTCGGAATGGCCTCCTGGCTGACGCTTGGTTTAGGCGTTTCATTTTCCAAGATAAACTGTGCCACTCTTTCGGGCACGCCCACATGGATCATGCGCTCTTCTTTCGGCAGTTCAATTGAGGACAAAAACAAACCCACCGATAACACAACAGCAAGAACGACAATATTAATAACGACAAAACGCTGAGCACTACCGTTATCAGGCTGCCACTTTAACGCCTGATCCTCATAATTCAGCACACTCATCAAACCTTACCCTTCCACCGCTTGTATCGCGGAAAAAGCTATGGAAGTGTAATTTGCCTGGCGGCAGGTAACTAAAACTTTTCGTAACAATTGATAAGGAACATTCTCATCCCCCATAATCGTGACCGGACGACCGATTCCCTCACCGCTTATCACGAATGATGATCTGGATGCATGGAATCTCAACTCTTTTTCCAGGCCCGCAATCAACGGACTGGCGTCCAACAAAATGTCATCTATCCTTGCGACCTCCACCCCCTGCACCAAAATACGGTCGCGAGTAATTGTAATGACCAAAGTCTCCCTTGGAGACTTTTCAGCAATCGTTGTCGGCAGCGTAAGGTCCTTGATATTCGGCAACTGCTGAACACTGGAAGAACTAACTAGCAGAAAAAATACCAGGATGGTAAAAATATCCATTAAAGAGACAAGATGAATTCCAGATTTTCCGTGCAGCTTCCTAAACCGCTCCATCCGCTGAACTCGACTTGATATTTTCAATGTCTTCATTGAAATCGCCTATTCCCTTTCTCTCTCATTGGACAGAATCGGCGCATCGCCAATTGATATGTTCGGAAACAACTCAACAGTTTCAACAGTGGCCAACCGCACAACCTTTGCACTACGTACACGATCCATGACAGCAATTAATGTCTTGTAGCTGACAGAGGGTTCCAATAGCAATGTAATACTTTTTTTCTCTGGAAAGCGTGTTTTAATTTCCACCAGAAGATCAGTAAACAAGTCCCAGCGAGTTTCACTACTTGTGCGCTCAAAACGCCGAATCAATCCTAACGAACTATCTTGAAGATCAAAACTTTTCTCGCGCAACACCAGTTCCAGCTGGAGCGAAACCTCTCTCTGACTATCTTGTTTGGCATTGAGCGCCGGCAAATTCAACTCCAATACAGACATTCTGGAAAAGACTGCCGTAATCAACAGAAATGGAACCAGTATCACCATCAAATTCATGAATGCGGTGATATTTAGCTCTTCAGCCTCAGCCGTATATTTCTTGCTGAATCTCCTCATGCCAACCAATCCTATTCTCTAATCATCAGGTTGATTGTTTTAATCGCGGCATTTTCAAGATTACCGACCAAGCGAGCAGTTTTAGTCACCAAATATGAGTGAATCAGCAACAATGGGATAGCTGCCATCAAGCCAAAAGCCGTTGTATTCATGGCAACTGAAATACTCGCAGATAACAGATCCGCTTTTTCAGCCGGATCAGCAGATGCAACCGCTGTAAAGGCTTGTATAAGACCCACAATGGTGCCGAGCAGGCCAAGAAGCGTGGCAACATTGGCATATGTCGCCAAATAGTGTGTGCGTTGCTCCAATTCAGGCATGGCATCCATCATCCCCTCCTCCATCGCCGCCTCGATTATCTCACGCCGAGTATTTGCACCATATCTGCAGAAACCATAATTAAGGATATTCGCAAGAGGAGTATCTACAGATTCCGTCAACTTAACCGCGCGTGGAATATCATCGGCCTTTAGCATCGGTACAAGTTGCATCCATGTTTTCTTAGTGAGATTTTGAGCTTTGCGTAAATAGACAAACCGCTCTAAGGCGATTGCCACACCAATTGAAAAAATAATGAGTATGGGATACATAAATGGCCCGCCAGTTTGAAAAAACTTAATTATCTCCATAAAATATCCTCCAAAATAATTTTCTATCCGCAATATGTAAAACAGTTAACGTCTGTAGAATCACACGATGAACTGCAAATTCATGAACTATCCGGGCTAGTACAGCAACCAGGTTATTGACACAACAAATACTCACGACATAGTAAACGTCGCACAACAGAATGTATTGCAGGGAATGTTGCCAAGTCGATTATTTCTAAGTCTGACAGAGTCCTAAAACAATATGAATTTACCATCACCCTGCATTGAAATTTATTTAACAGACAGCTCTCTCAGGACACGGAATCCAGTGACGTTGTCCGGCTGACCTGAATGATACTGCCAGCTCGAAACCTGACATTTATCCATGGGGGTAATATACGACCCACCCATGGCCACCAATTGACCATTTTTACCGTACCCCCACTCCTGAACATTCCCCAAATAATTCACCAAACCCCAGGAATTTTTCTTGCCTGTAGAGACCTTGACAAGCCTGTCTCCTTTTTGAATGCCGCGACTTCTAAATTGACAGTTTCTGTTTGGGTCATGGATCCTTGTCGTTGAAGCGGCGGCGTAGCTCCACTCATTCTTCGTTGGAAGACGATATTTCTTACCCGTCTCCTTACTGAGCCAAGTCAAGTATCCCTTGACCGCCTTAACCGATTGACCCGTAATCGGGACATGTTTATTACCCTGCTTAGACAAAGAACACTGATTGGCTTCCAGGCAGTATTGATTAAATTCAGCAACAGAAATTTCATACCTTCCAATCGCAAAGCTCCTGATGTTTTCACCGCCAGGAACAACAACCAAATCAGGCCCATCTCCTGCGGATTTCATCTGATCCCTGCACACTGCCCTTTCTCCTCGCGCGCCAAATCCTGCGATATAACTACTACAGGCATCATGGAGGATTATTTTAATGGATGCGATTACTGCATTATTGTCAAAAATCCGCAGGGCATATTTTCTTGATTCAATCGCCCGCTCAGGAAACCTTTCTCCTTGCCGGGATATACAAGAAGCCAGAGAATTGACTATACCTCTCTCAATTTTCGAGTATTTTTCCCTATCCAGGGACTGCAGCTTCTTAATAGCCACCTCAAAATCCCGCATATTTATCCCTGTATGACATTCCAGCTGCTTATTTACATTAATAAGTGCTAGATTATACTCATTCACCATGCGCCGAGTCAGTATCTCCCTATCTCGCTTCTCAATGGATTTTTGTCCTTCACTGCGAGCAACAAGACGATCATTTTTTCTTTTTCAAGCTTCGCCAAGCGAGATAGTTTTTCATTATCCTTTATAGCTTCCGACAGATTTATTTCTTCTTTTTTTAAATCCCCAGAATTATCATCATACCTCAGTGCATTTTCAATCAGGCGTCTTGCACGACGGAAATTAAACGAACTCGTTTCATCCTGTATTCTATTCAGGTACAGAGAAAAGATCCTGTTTTTCATCTCCGACAACCAGCCGTCGCCAGGGGGCAATAAAGTATCCACTCCCTGATACTCCTTCCATACATTCCCCTCCCAGGCATTAGAAAATATGGGATCTTCCACAAGTGCTTCCAGTGCCTCCTTGTACAAACCCAGGCGGATAGAGAATTCCAGCTCGCTTCTAATATCGTGTTCGGAAAAAGACACTGGATCTACAGTCTTCGTCTCGTTGTTAACATATGAAAACCCTACAGCGCCGGCCAACAAAACCATAGAGATTGCAAGCATATACCGGGGCCTGTGCTCCTTTACTAACTGCTGATAGAACTCATCGACAGAGCCGATACGATCCTTACGTTCAAAAGCCAGTGCCTTTTCCAGAGCTTTCCACTGCCGCTTCTTCAAGCCTGTGATGCGCTCGGGTTTTAGACGTTGCTTTCTTGCCATGTCGGCAGGCTGCTTGCCAAAAGGGTGCCTTCCAGTAAACAACTCATAGGTAATACAACCCAGCGCATATATGTCATCTCTGACATCCGGCTCCTGACCTTCAAGCATTTCACAACTGGCATATGCCGGCGTTAGCCCTCCCAAGCTACCCGCATCAAATATAGTCTTGTGAACGGAGAGTCCATCAGCCTTCTCAATAGTCGTTACAGCCCTTGCAATGCCGAAGTCAAATATTTTTGCTGCGCCATCCGTCGTTACAAATATATTTCCAGGCTTGAAATCTGCGTGAACGATATTCTTTGCATGCGCATATTGCAGTGCCCGGCAAATATCCTGAACAATTACCCACACGTCATCCCAGGGTAATCCCGTCGTCCTGTACTGCTTAATTAATCTATCGAGCGGCTTTCCCTCCATATACTCCATGGTCATGAAGAACACATCCCCATCTCTGTCAAAGTCAAAGACCTGAACAATGTTCTGATGAGAGAGGCTTTGAGTTTTACTGGACTCACGCTGAAGGGCAATAAAGGCCTCGGGGTGTGAGTTAAACTCCGCGTTTAACATTTTTATAGCGACATAGGGATATCTATCCTTGGCCTCTACTTTCAATTTGTCTCGTGCACGATAAACAACCCCCATTCCACCGACACCAAGTACTTTCTCCAAGAGAAAGCGGTCTTTTAAGACACGATGCTTAGGTGTGATATGAGGGAAATAATACTCCCGGCTCCCGGGTATCCGACCAGCATCAGACGAGGCAGAAGAGATAGGCGCTGGCTGAAGACGAGTATCATCATCACCGATATCGATTTCCGAACCTCGGTATCGCGTCACATCAGGGTCAGTGTGTTCTTCTGAATCCTGATGTTTTCCTGCCTTCCCGTTATTCTCATTACCGGCTTGGTTCCGTTGATGTAGCCTGGTTTTATTTTTGTCGACAAACACGGTATGGTCCGACGAGGATACCTCCTCGGGTTCCTTGCCATCGTGACTCACCTCTTTGATGTTCGAGTCAATGTTTGCATCCTTGGATTCGCTCATCTGACTATGATTTCTTACGTCGGCCTGCTTGGTGATTATAATATTCCAACAAAAGTTGCTTGGATGGGACAAGGAAAATCATTGGAATGAGCACAATAGGGGTTACAGAAAGCCAATTACACTCAAATCAAGCATAACGGCGTATATTACAACTCTTTTAGGGCAAAAACCTGCAAAATACATACCCCATCAGAACTTACTCTCACGCAAACAGCAGTTCTCGAGAACCAACGCCCCAACGCGAATATTTCTTGTGTTTAGACAGTATCCATGATATGGCAACGACAAGCCTTAAATATATCATGTAAGTGATTGATTAATAGGAAAACACCACCGAATATTTGACGCTATCTATAGAGGGAGACTCCTGCCAGAAAAATCAATATCCTGCGGGTCTCGGCCTTCGCAAGATGACCGTAGCCTCCCCCCACACCACCTAAACGCCTATCGCCGGCTACTCCGCCCATGCAGTCGCGATCACAAGTTGCTGCATTGTCATACTGAACCTGACGTATCAGTTGACGAATGTTCCAACCCGAACAACCCCTCAGAATCTGCAAACCGGCATTCCGACAATAGACGCACAAAGGCAACAATGGTATGTTCCCAAGCATCAGCTTGTACCTCTATTTCTACAAAAATAGTATTTTGCCGTTCGGATTCAACCATGTTACTTCACATTTCATTCCCATATAAATCAACCATCTTGATTTGTGGAATATTACCATTTTTTATCTCATTTTTTCCCGGCCCTGCCTTGTCTGGAACACTAAGCTTATCCAAGATCGACAATCTCGATAGTCGATTCCAGGATTTTTCAGCGGATTTTTACAAAACGGTAACAATTCAGAAAAAGAAATCTAATACCCCGATACTTCACCAACTATCACGGCTTGATCGCACGGTTCGTCAGCTGGAAAAGAATCAGCAGCCTGTAGAGGCGATTGGACTGATCACATATAACCTGGCCTTGATCAGGGACAATATCGAAACACCATCTACATTTTATTTCATCAAACTTTTACTGGAGCGCAATGAAATAGAATCGGCGACAAATCTATTTCATAGCATTCAACTGGACAGCAATAGAGTTATCATATCCAATGCTCACTATGAATTTGCTAAATACCATTTAAAGCGAAAAGAATGGAAAGATACACTTAAACACCTCGACGGTATCGTTGCGGATCTTGTGGCAGACGACGCGCACTACGCGCTACTGATGAAAGGAGTTTCACTACAAAACTTAAAAAAACACAGGGAGGCTATAAATGTTTACAAGCGCATCCCCAATACGTCAAAGTATTATGCGCATGCCACATTGAATAGCGCTGTCGCCTATATTCGCCAAGACTGGTGGACCGATGCACATATTGCTATAAACGAAATATTACAGAAAAGCCGAAACACAGTGCCGCAAGAAATGGCAAATCGGCTCTTTGTCGTATTGGGTTATTCACTGATGCGAAAGGAATACTACCGGAACGCCCGTGATGCCTTTCGCTCTGTAAATCTGAATAGCCAATATGCAAATCAGGCACTACTGGGACTAACTCTGACAGCGGCCAATCAAAACGATTATATTGGCGCACTCAATGCAGCTAACATATTGAAAGAAAGAGCAGGCGATGATTTGCCCACAGAAGAGTCCTACCTACTGATCCCTTATATTTACCACAAGCTTGATCAGCAGATCACAGCATCCGCCGGTTTCGACGAAGCCATTGACCATTACACACGGCGTATTCAAGAATTAGAAGCCCTTTTAGGAACCAGTAATAACCTTGGAGAAAAGGCAGGTATAATTGCTAACAACAACATGCTTCGCATCGATGACTATGTACTGGACTTCAGCAAGCAGTATCCACAATCTTTCCTGGATAACTTTATCGTATTGAGCGACTTCGAAAGACACATAAATAACAAGGGAATAAGGGGAAGATTTGAGCGACTCACTTCCGACTATCAAGCAACCCTGGATGAGATAATTCGTGAGTTAGTGAAGCAGAGGATAAGCTACTTATCCAGCTATACCGACCAATCAAGATATGGATTGGCGCGCGTATATGACAACAGCTCTCCAGAATAATCTTTCCATGGCCCTGAAGACATCTCAATGCATTCTCCTGCTGCTGTTGCTCGCGGCATGCAGCACTCCGCAACCACCCCGCACACTGGGTGATATTGATATAACCGGCAGTCATCGGCACCACATCAGTACCTCATCTGCACCACGATCAAATGACGAAATCAGGGAGGCCTATGCAAGGTACCTCAGTCACGCGGGCAAGAGTGGCAGGTCTCGCGCGACGGCCATCAATCGCCTTGCCGAACTGGAATTTGAGCTAGGCGATAAAAATACGCACGAAAAAGATCTTTTGGATAGCACAAATGAAGAAGAAATTGATACCGCATACATCGACAGATTGAACAAAATGATCGAGCTTATCACCTATTCATTGACCGAATACCCAAATTCTCAAGGCAACGACAAGCTCTTATATAACTTGGCGAACGCCTACGAGCAAAAAGGCGATTCAGAGAAATCTGTGGCTGCACTTGATGAAATCATCAACAAATATCCCGACTCACAATATTACATTGAAAGCCAGTTTCGGGTTGCAGAAGACCATTACTCAAGCAGGGACTATATCTCCGCTGAAGATGCATACACGAATGTGATTTTCGCAAAAAATGGTGGAAAGTTTATAGAGAAATCTCTCTTGAAAAGAGGCTGGGCCAGATTCAAGCTTAATTACTATCAAGAAGCCGTTGATGATTTCCTCGAGGCTGTACGCTATCACAGCTTTGAAGATCCAGATGAACTCATAGGCATCGAGAAAGACATTTTCAACGAGTATTTTCGCGCCATAGGACTCTCATTCTCCTATATGGGGGATCTGAATGAGGTTTATCGGTACATTGATAATAGATCAGAAAATAAATACATCTATCAGATATATAGAAGCATTAGTGATATCTACTTTAAGCAGAATCGTTATTCGGATTCTGCTGAGACACTCATCTATTACACTAATAAATATCCGGATTCCAGGCACCTGCCCGAGTTCCATAGAAAAGTTATCGACATCTGGCAACAAGCAGGTTTTCTCACTAAATACTACGCAGCCATCGACTATTTTTACTCAGAATACAACCCTGAAAGCCACTATTGGGAAACCAAAAATACAGAACCGAAAGCACGACAGGAAATTGATCACTCGTTGAAAGACTACACGCTTCTGATGGCAAAGCACTTTCACAGCAAGTATCAAGCGACGAAAAAGGAGTTGGCGTTTTCCAATGCAAAAAAGTGGTATCAACGATCCTTGACTCACTATTCTCAACACTCACGAAAAGACAATGTTCACTTTCTATACGCAGAGTTATTATCAGAACACAACAACTATCAAGCAGCGCTTTACCATTACGAGATAGCTGCCTACGATGCCGATATTATCCTGGATAAGGACTCCGCTTACAGCACAATTTTCATTTCCAGCCGCCTGTATCAATCTGAACAACGGAGTGACAGAAAATCAAAATGGCTGGATAAACATATCAAGTACGCAAGCCTTTATGGACAACTCTATCCAAATGATAAACAGTCCCCCAGCATAGTCACGCATGCAGCAGAACTGGC
>JAJRWJ010000166.1 GCA_024276805.1 Gammaproteobacteria bacterium | reverse complement strand
CGTTCAGGCGCTGCGCCGGCAGGATGCCCCCATGGTGCTGGAAAGTCCGCCCGTGCCGGAAATTTCCAGCGCCGATATCGGCAGCTTGTATGCTGCAGCCAACCGGCAGGGCAAACAACTGATTGCGATGCTGCTGAACGGTATGACGCTCGATGAAGCCGCGGCCTTGCAGGGCGACCAGATCGACTTCGCCACGGCAAGCATCCGCACCGGCGGCGACAGATCGCGCAGTATTCCGATGCATGCGCTTTTGTTTGGTTTGCTTCGGGATTCACAACCACGCCCGCTCTGGAATCACGGCCAGCCCGTGGCGAGTGGCGACCTCGAGGCGATGCTGCTGTGCGCGGCCGTCGACGCCGGTTTGCCCGACCCCGAACGCTACCATGCCGATGCCCTGCGGCATACCTACATCGTCTTCCTGGTCAGGCAGGGGCTGCGGCTGGGCGATCTGGAACAGATTGCAGGATATTTGCCGCCGACGACGTTGTCGGACTATCGTGTCTATTCACCCAGCAGCCCGGGCATCGGTATGGACCGGATCGATCTGTTGCACCCGGCACTGGCCGGTTTTGTCTGATTTTCAATGATTATTCCCTATCCTCGTCATGATTGAAATAAAGAAGCTGCTGCGTTCTGACATCCGCTATGCCTGTGGAGAGACTTATTTCCTCCGGGGCCGCGACTATTTCAAGCAGGGCAAGGTTTTGTCCCTGGAGATAATGGAGGAAGCGGATCACCATGTGGTGTTTCGCTCCAGTGTCGCCGGTACAAAGCGGAACCCTTATCAACAGCTGGTGAGCATCACCTGGAGTCCCAATTATACCTCCGCGGACATCGATGGCACCTGCACCTGCCCGGTGGCCATCGACTGCAAGCATGTTGCCGCCGCCTGTCTGGCCTTCCAGGTACGGGACAAAAATCCTGGTAAGATTGGCGATGCCAGCACACCGGCCTGTATGACATGGCTGGACAATTTGCATGTCGAAGACAGTGAACGGGCGCTGTCGGCAGTACCCGTACATGAATTCATCGCCTACCTGCTGAAACCCGGCCGCCAGCAACACGAATTTTCCGTGGAGTTGGTCGTTACCTGGGAAAAGCAGGCCGGCGGCCTGGCCAAGGGGCGGAAGGCCTCGGTCAGCAGTCTGCAATTCGCTTATACCGGTCATTCCTTCATCGACTCAGAGGACCGTGAAATCGGCAAGCTGCTTTCCGTGTTGGCCGGCAGCTATCAAGGCAGCCCGGTTTTTACCGGCACCACCGGCTATCTGGCGGTAACCAGGATGCTGCAGACCGGACGGCTGTTCTGGAAGACTCATGAGCAAGCGCCGCTTCGCATTGGCGAAGAACGAACGCATCGCTTCGTCTGGAGCAGTGATGCCCACGGAAATCACCGCCTGCGCCTGCAGATAGAACCAGAGGCCATGCTGCTGCTCACCGATCCACCTGTCTATCTGGATGCGCGCGAGGCTGTTCTGGGACCTCTGGCCGATTTCGAGGTCAGCTATGGGCAATTGCAGAAAATTCTTTCCCTTCCCGAGGTTCCGGCTGAATATACCGAGCAGTTCAGTGAACGGCTGATCATCGAGCACGCCGGCCTGCACCTGCCGCCGCCCCGTCAGATAGAGATCACGGAGGTCGGCAACCTGCAACCGCAACCGGTACTGTCGCTGTATGGCGTCCAGTCGCAAGATCAGTACCAGTATTACATGGGACTTTCGTTTCTCTATGGTGACTGGGAAACTTCGCCGCTGCTCAAGGAGCAGCAGGTGGTGGTCAAATCTGAAAGTGGCTTTTTCCGTATCCAGCGGCATATCGAAGAGGAGCAGCGCAATGTGAAACTGCTGATACAGCAGGGATTCGTTCTGTTTCGGGAGCAGAGCAACGAGAAAATGACTTTTTGCAGCCCGGTCACCGGGTCAGAGCTGCAAAGCATCGAACGCTGGCGGGAATTCATTGACCGGCAAGTGCCGGAACTGCGGCAGCTGGGCTGGCAGATCACTGTCGATTCGAGTTTCCTGCTGGACTTTCAGGAAGTGGAAGCCTGGGATGCGGAAATCGAGACCAGCGACAACGACTGGTTCGAGATTCAGTTCAATGTTCAGATCGATGGCAAAACGGTGCCATTGCTGCCACTGATACTGGAGGTGCTGGATGAGTTCGACCCCGAGCAGCTGCCGGAAACGGTGGTCATTCCCACGGACCAGCACAAGTACCTGTCCCTGCCGGGAAAAAAGATACAACCCTTTCTGGACATCCTTTTCGAGCTGTTCGACCGAAGCAGTGAAACACCCGGGGGGGCACTGCGCCTGTCGCGCTACGATGCCGCCAGCCTCGCGGATATCGAGACTCATACCGAAGGGCTCTTTTCTCTGAACGGAGGGGAAGCGCTGCTTGAACTCGGGCGGAAAATCAAGAACTTTTCCGGCATACGGGAAGTCCCCGCCCCGGCCGGCCTGCAGACCGAATTACGCAACTATCAGCAACAGGGCTTGAACTGGCTGCAGTTTTTGCGTGAATATGCACTCAATGGCATACTTGCCGACGACATGGGTCTGGGAAAAACCGTACAGACACTGGCCCACCTGCTGCTGGAAAAGGATGCGGGGCGCATGACGGCGCCCTGCCTGGTCATCGCTCCGACCAGTCTGATGGGCAACTGGCGCCGGGAAGCCGAGCGCTTTACCCCGGACCTACGGGTATTGGTTCTGCAGGGGCCTGAACGCAGCAGGTTTTTCGATTCTTTGCCGGACTACGATCTGATTCTGACCACGTATCCACTACTGCCCAGAGACGAACAGGCCCTGTTGAGCCATACCTATCATTATCTGATTCTGGATGAAGCGCAGATCGTCAAAAACCCCCGTGCCAAGGCGGCCCGGATCATAAGAAAAATCGATGCGGCGCATCGTCTCTGCATCACCGGAACACCGATGGAAAATCACCTGGGAGAACTATGGGCGCAGTTTGATTTTTTGATGCCGGGATTTCTTGGCAGCCAGAAGCAGTTCAAGAAAATTTACCGCAACCCGATAGAAAAACAGGGAGATTCCCGGCAAAGCGGCAGGCTGGTGCGCCGTATCAAGCCGTTCATGCTGCGCCGCAGCAAGCTGGAAGTGGCTGCAGAGCTGCCGCCAAAAACGGAAATTATCCGCTCCGTGCCACTCTATGAAAAACAGTCCGCGCTGTATGAAAGTATCCGTCTGAGCATGGAGAAAAAAGTCCGCGAGAGTATCGCCAACAAGGGCCTGTCGCGCAGTCACATCACGATTCTGGATGCCCTGCTGAAGCTGCGCCAGACTTGCTGTGATCCACGTACGCTGAGCCTCAAGCAGGCGCAGAACATCAAGGAATCGGCAAAGCTGGACCTGCTCATGGAGCTGTTGCCCGAATTGCTCGAGGAAGGACGGCGTATCCTGCTGTTTTCCCAGTTTACGCGCATGCTGACGCTGATCGAAGGCCAGCTGCGGGAGCGTGACATCAGCTATAGCAAACTGACCGGGCAAACCCGCTATCGGGAGCGGGCCATCGACAGTTTTCGCAGCGGTGAGGTCGATGTGTTCCTGATCAGCCTGAAGGCCGGGGGGGTCGGTCTGAATCTGACCGAGGCGGATACCGTGATTATCTATGATCCCTGGTGGAACCCCGCGGTGGAAAGCCAGGCCAGCGATCGCGCGCACCGCATCGGTCAGGACAAGCCGGTCTTCGTGTATAAATTGATCACCGAAAATACCGTGGAAGAAAAGATTCTGGCCATGCAGGAAAAAAAACGTCAGCTGGCGGAAAGTGTCTATCAGGATGATGGTAAAGAAAAAACCTTGCAGCTCAGTGCCGAGGATCTGGATGCCTTGTTCGAACCGCTGGAGTAGCTTGGCTCATCGAATACTGTAGGAGCGGCTTCAGCCGCGACTTCAACCTTGCAGGCCATACAAAACAAAGCGTATTCTGAATGCCCTTGGCTTTCAGTCAGACACAAGGATGAAAGTTCGGTATCCACAGTTGTGGGGGGGCGCATTCCTGTGCTCTGGATACCGGCATCCTTGCTGCTATGACTGTGCTTATATTTGGCTGAATTTTGTACGTATTAAGGAACCGCATTGTCCCGGGCCTTGTTGAAATCGCGGCTGAAGCCGCTCCTACAGGTATATATAGCAAAGGAACCCCATGGAAGCCATCATCCGACTGAGCGCCTTTTTCGGCATCCTGCTGATCATGATCGGCTGGGAATTTTTACGTCCCCGGCGTAAGTTGCAATTGCGCCGGATCCAGCGCTGGCCAATCAATCTGGGACTGGGTCTGCTCAACAGCAGCCTGCTGCGTATTGTTGCGGGGGGCATTGCCTATCAAAGCGCATTCACCGCCGCGGCGAACTCCTGGGGGCTGCTCAACTTGATGGTGGTTCCGCACTGGCTGGCCTTTCTGATTACCCTGCTGTTTCTGGATTTTGCCATCTATGGCCAGCATGTCCTGTCGCACAAATGGTCTCTGCTGTGGCGTCTGCACCAGATTCATCATACCGATCTGGATTTCGATGCGACCACGGCGATTCGCTTTCATCCGCTGGAGATCATTGTCTCGATGGCCTACAAAATTTTCTGCATTACCCTGATTGGCGCAGATCCGCTTGCCGTCATTGCCTTTGAAATCATTCTCAATGGCTGCGCGATCTTCAACCACAGCAACGTCTATATTGCTCCGGCCATCGACAGGAAATTGCGCTGGCTGCTGGTGACGCCGGATATGCACCGCATCCATCACTCGACGATACCGGTGGAAACCGATAGTAATTATGGCTTCTCCATTTCCTGTTGGGACAGGCTATGCAGAACCTACCGCACGGCGCCGGCGAAGCCGCACAGGGTGATGGACATTGGTCTGGCGTCTTTCCGTCGGCGCTCGGAATTGACCTTTGGAAGATTGCTGTTGCTGCCCTTCAGGGCGCTGCGCAGACGCTGAGCAGGGGGCGCTCAGCAGTGAGGGTTTTAGTATGGTTTCGCGTAGCGAAGCCTGAAGAAATCAGGCACGGTTTTTCATTCCGGTTGCCGGTCTGAACTGGTATGCTGTACCGGTGCAATCCAAACATCATCAATCAAGAGGAAGAAACATGTCGCTGTTGAGTTCGCTGGTAAAAAAATCCAAATTGAAATCCGCCATCAAACAATCCGAAGCCGCCCGGAAAAGTACCGGAAAAGATGCCGATATGCTGTTCAGGGAAGCCTATCGCGGCTATCAGGAGGTGATCGTTGGCGATCCCCTGCTGGTGGATGCATTGTACAATTGGGGGTATACGCTCCTGCATCAGGCAAAATCGAAAGACACCGATGCAGCGGTAAAGCTGTTGCAGGAGGCCAATGATAAATTTTCCTTCTGTATGACTGCCCATCCCAAACATATGGGGGCGGCAATCGACTGGGGGGTGACGTTGATGGAACTGGCCCGGGCCACAGCGGTTGACGCCGAGGATCAATTATACACCCTGGCGCTGGAAAAATTTTTGCTGGCCGAATCCATACAGGCAGGCTGCGCCTCCTATAATCTGGCCTGCCTGTACAGTGTCAGAAATGCTCCGGAGCAGTGTCAGGAGGCGCTGCAAAAGGCGCGGGAGCACGGCAACCTGCCGGATGAGCAGGATATTGTCAATGATTCCGATCTGGGCAATGTCCAGGGCGAAGCGTGGTTCGCTGCCTTTATGGAATCCCTGAGCGCCCCGCAAGTCGAGGAGGCTGCTGACAGCTCTTCCGCAGAGGCTGAAAGCGCCAGCGGAGAGTCAGAAGGACAGGAAGAGGAAGCACAGAACACCGCTGGCAAGGAGCAGTCGGCAGCGAAGGACGGTTGATCAAACAGTTGTCGCAGTTGTGAAGTCGCGGCTGAAGCCGCTCCTACACGGGCTGGGCGTATCGTAGGAGCGGCTTCAGCCGCGATTTCCCCGTTTACGCATGTGGCTGTAGGCAGGATAAGCGCAGCGCCATCCGCCATTTGGCCTGTTTCCGGCGCATGAGACTGTGCTTTCTGCTACGGTTTTTCTAATGGATGATGATTTATGGCTGCCGGCAGGTTACAGAATCAGCTTTTCCACCTGTTCCCTGGGCATCGGCTTGTAAAACAGATAACCCTGCGCCAGTTCGCAGTCCAGTTGTTTCAGGTAGGCCAGCTGCGGATAACTTTCCACGCTTTCGGCAATGACCGTCAGATTCAGGCTGTGGGCCATGGCGACAATGGCGCGAATCATCATGTCGTTTTCCTCATTGTCATGTATTTCATTGATATAGGTCCCGTCTATCTTGACGAAATCCACCGGGCAGTGCTGCAGTGCGTACAGTGACGAATAGCCGGTGCCAAAATCATCGACGGACAGCTGTATGCAGGATTTTCTCAGCATCTGCAGCAATTCAACGGTCAACGGCGTTTCGTCCATCAGGACATGTTCCTTGATCTCCACTGAAATTCGTTCCGCTGACAAGGCATTTTTTTGCAATAGATCAAAAAACAAATCGAAAAACTCCTTGCGCAGGAAGTCCCGCATGGCCAGGTTGACCCTGACGTGAATCGGAGATCCCTGCTTCTCCCAGGCTTTTGCCTGTACGCAGACATTGGAAAGCATCCAGTGATCGATTTTGCTGATCAGTCCGCTTTCTTCCGCATAGGGCAGGAATTTCGCCGGCGGCAGCAGGCCCAGTCGCGGGTGCTGCCAGCGTAGCAGGGACTCCAGGCTGTCGATTGCACCGGTGCGCAGATCCATGACCGGCTGATAGAGCAGGAGCAGTTGGTTTTCTTCGATGGCCCTGAGCAATTCCGTTTCCAGGTTTTTGCGTTCCCCGATTTTTATGTTCATTTCACTGGAATAGAACTGGTAACGGTTCCTGCCCTGGTTTTTTGCATGATACATGGCCACATCGGCAGCTTTCAGCAGCAATTCGGCATTTGCCGCATCATCGGGATAAACGGCGACGCCGATACTGGCGGAAATATTCAATGGCGTGGATTTATATTCTATGGGCTTGCTCATTTCCAGGGCGATTTTCGCGGCGACGACGTTGACATCGATCATGAAGTTCAGGCCGGAGAGCAGTAAAATGAATTCGTCACCGGCAAATCGGGCGACCGTGTCCTCGCTGCGCACACAATTTTCCAGTGTTCTGGCAACCTGCAGCAGCACCTGGTCGCCAGCTTCATGGCCATAAGCATCGTTGATGCGCTTGAAATGATCCAGATCGACAAACAGCAGCGCGACTTTTTCCTGGTTTCTTTCCGCCCGGACAATGGCATGCTGTAAGCGGTCCTCAAACAGGGCGCGATTTGGCAATTGCGTCAGGACATCATGCTGGGCCTTGTGCTCGAGCTGGCGGTTCAGGTCTTCCAGCTGTTCGGTGCGTCTGGTGACCATTTCCTCCAGGTGCCGGTTGTAGGCCTCCAGTCTTTTGTCCCGGGTTTGAATTTGCCCGAGCATTTTATTGAAATGCTTCGCCAGGGTGCCAATCTCATCCTTGCTCAACCAGGTCGCCCGGATCGAATAATCCTGTTTTTTCGCCACCCGGTCGGCAAGAGCCGCCAGTTCCTGTATCGGTCTGGTGATTCCCCGCTGCAGCAAGGCCGTAATCAAGAATGCCGAGAATGCTGCACCGACAAGAAACAGGACAATGATGCCTGATGACAGCCAGAGTTCTCTGGTCATCTGCTTCCTGCTGTACTCTATGCCGACGAAGCCGATCATTTCACCATAAAACAATATCGGTCTTTTGATAAATAATTCACTTGGGGTAAATACATGGTCAGAGGATTGCAGCGTGGCAAATTTATCCAGACGCTCCTTGCCTTCTGGGTAGACGGCGAACAATTCGCCATGAGCATCGAGAATTACCGCGGCAATGACGCCGTTGTCGACGCTCAGCGCCGAGAGCGTTTCATAAGCCGCGTTGCGGTCCTGAAAACTCAAAGCGGCGGTACTGTTGGCGGCGATGATATCGGCCTGTGTGGTGAGACGCTCGACAACGATATGGCGCAGGGCAACCCGGGTATTGGTGATCAGCAGGGCGCCGGTAAAGACCAGCGCGGTCAGCGTGATCAGCCAGATCACCAGGCGCAGCTTGGTGGTAATCTGAAGATTGGAAAACCATCTGCAAACGCTCTTCATTGCTTCTTCCCCCGCCAGATGTGCGCCAGTCTGAGCAAATGAGAACTCATTTTCAATTCGGAGCGTTTGACGGCATCGAGATTGATGGTGAAGCGCAGTTTGTTGTCTACTTCAAATAAACCGATCATGCCGCATTGCCGAACGAAATTATCGATGTTGGAAACGCTCAGCAGCCGTGCATGGTGTTTTATGTCGGCACATTGAAAAATATTTTGCCTGCTGCGGTCGATGTACAAGACCTGGCAGTTGTTTAGCTCTTTTGTAGAAAATGCCACGATTTTGACTTCATGACCCGCTATACGGTGACCGGATAATTCTGCAAAAATATTCAGCATCTCCCGGTCGGCATAGACGCAAAGTTGTATGGGCGCAGCGGGAGGGAGATCGGGCCATTCGATGAATTTTGCAAAATTGAAGACAAAGCCGGCAGTGATTTTTTTGCTGCGCAGCTCATCGCTGTTTGCAGACGAACTGAAAAACGCCCCCACCAGCAGCAACAGCAGCCCAATAATACCGGACTGCCGGCTGACTGGCCGGGGAATGGCATGGCCTTTAGAATTGCAGTCTGAATTTGCCATACAAGCTGCGTTCTATTTCTGTGGGGATCGTTTCGAAGGTTCTTTCATCGAATTCCGGATGGCTGGAATCAAGCAGGTTTTGCCCGACCAGGGAAATTTCCAGGTTGTCCAGGGGCTTCCATGCCAGTCGGGCATCCAGCCCGAAATAGGCGCCTACAGCGAGAAGTTCGATGCGGCTGACATAGCGGCCTGTCAGGTCCAGTTCCCACTGCCTGCCGAGTTGATAAGCGGTGCTCAGTACGGCCTTGTGTTTGGGGGCGGTGTCCTGGTTGCTGACGATGCCAAGCACCGAGCTGCGGGTATTCAGATAGCTGTAGTTTGCCTTGATCGAGACGCTGTCCAGGGGGCGCCAATCCATGGCCAGCTCCACGCCCCAGGCAGATGCTTCCCCGGAGTAAGTCGTGCCAATCAGCAGTTGCTTCGTGGCAGGGTCGAAACGGATGTCATCGAGATTGTTCAGGCGATCGTAAGCATTGTAAAAAGCGGCCAAATCGAAGTCCAGGCGGCTGGAGGCCTGAAACCGATAGCCCAGTTCGTAGGCAAGCATTCGTTCGGAGCGCAATGTCTCGGCATTGACGAAGGTAAACTGCGCTGGCGTCGAACGCAGAGAAGTCTGCGTGCTGGAGAATTGCACCGTGGCATCGCTTTCCACGCGCGATGGTGTGCGCGTCGCCCGCGACACGGCCGTCCACAGGACATGGCGATCGGCCCAGTTCCAGATGGAGCGGATGGTGGGTTGAAACTCGAATCCCGTGTAGTCGTTATGTTGGAATTTACTGCCGACAATGACTCGCCAGAAGCCCGGCGCCAGGGTGATTTCATCCTGCAGGAAAGCGCTGAAAAGCTGGATGTTGCGCTGTTTTGGATCCAGGCTTATTATCGGACTGGTATCGCTGTAGTTGTCCATGACCAGTTTGTATCCCATTCCCCAGGTCAATTCCTGACTGCCGGTCATGGCGAAGCGGTGCTGGAAGTCCAGATCCAGAGTGTCGATATGGTAATTGAGCAGCAGCGGGGTATCCCGGTCATTTTGCCACTGCTCCCGGTTGTAATAGAATTGCAGCGACAGTTCGTCTCCGGCCTGTCCGACATGCTGCCAGCGGCCAAGAACATTGTATTGCCAGGCCCGCGTATGGATCTCCTGAGGGCGCAAAAATCCCGGATCCAGCAGTTCCTGCTCCTGGCCTTGAAAATAATCACCCTGGATCGTCATCTGGTCCCGGGGGGACAACTGCAGATCGGTGCGGAAGCCGGTTTGCACGCCCCGGGAGCCATCATGGGTTTCACCGCCATTCAGGGATGCTCCCTGGGCCCGGTCGAAATAGCGGCCATAGACTCGATATGCGGAATGCTCATCGATCTTGCCGCCATGCCGGAACGCCGTGAGCACCCGGTCTTCGTTGCCGCCGCCAGCCACCAGCAGATTGCCTTCGGTGGCGTTGGCGTTCCTGGTGATGATATTGATCACGCCGTTCACGGCGTTTGCCCCCCACAGGGAAGCGCCGGGACCTCTGATGACTTCTATCCTGTCGATATCCTCCAGCATCGGATTGTGTATGTCCCAGGCCACGCCGGCATTGAGTTGGGAATAGATGCTGCGGCCATCGATCAGCACCTGTATCTTGGATGCGAATTGACTGTTGAAGCCGCGTATGGAAACAGCCCACTTGTGTGCGGAGATGCGCGCGACCTGGACGCCGGGAACCAGACGCAGGGCATCCTGTATGGTGGTTGCGCCGGAACGGCGGATATCCTCATTGGTCAGCACATAGACCGCCGATGCGGCATCGGAAAGTTTCTGCGCCTTTTTTGCCGGTGATGTTACGACCAGATCCAGGGACATCAGTTCCTGCAGACTGAGGTTGGTGACGTCGATATCCAGATCGTCAGCCAAGGCGATACAGGGAATGGACGTGATGATCGCCGCCAGCAGCCATGTTTCGACAATGGCAATGAGTAGCTGCCATCCTGGCCTGTTTTCGTGGACGGCGGAGCAGGTCGGGCCGCTCATTTTTCTCTCCAGAGACCATTTGCCCGAACGGAGAATAAAAAAGCCGGCTCTCGATGTGATTACTCTGTTTCTCATGATCTGAGCTAGTATGCCGGATAAAAAATTCTGCTAGACTATATGGCCAGAGGAGGGAGCAAAATTACTTCGACAACCTGGCCGTGTAGCTTTGGCTTGAGACGATTTGCGCGGGACTCAGGTCCCGCTTGCAAAGTGTCAGTTACCCGGTTTGTTTCGGTACATGCCTGATTCTGCTTGGCCGGGTTATCCAAATGCCCGTGATGCCCGCCGTGGAGTGGGCATCCAGTGCCATGGATGGGTGTTAACAGATTCTCACTGGTTCCCGTCTATAAAATGACGGGAACCTGTTCGGCACACGGATGTGCCGGCATCATCATGGGTGCAAGGAATTGATTATGATGAAAACAGTCAATCACATTGGCAGTTTTCCTTCCATAAACAGCCCCTGGACGGGTGTTTATAGGCTCTGACCAAACAGAGCCAATAACCGCTTATCTTTAAATAATAGTCCTCGAATCATTCCCAAGCCGATTATTTTCCTGTCAATTCTTATTTCAACATGGAGTCACAATGGGCCCCCATTATCTGAACTGCTTTTTTTCCCCAAAATCTGTCGCCATCGTCGGCGCTTCGGAGCGAGAGGACAGTGTCGGCCAACGTTTGTTGCTGAATATGCAGGAGGCGGGCTTCACGGGGCGATTATACCCGGTAAACCACAAACACGACCAATTGCTCGGTGTGAAAGCGTATCGGGATATCGATGCCATTCCCGATACGCTGGAACTGGTGGTGATCGCCACACCAGCGGCAACCGTCCCCGGTATCGTGCGCCAGTGTGGTGAGAAAGGCGTAAGCTCCATCATCATCATCAGCGCCGGCTTTGGCGAGCTGGGTGATTCCGGCAAACGGCTGCAGCAGGAAATTCTGGACATAGCCCATCGTTATGACATCCGCATCATCGGTCCCAATTGTCTGGGAGTGATACGCACCAGCAGCGGGCTCAATGCAACTTTCGGCTATGGCCGGGTCAAGGATGGCAATCTGGCGCTGGTTTCCCAGTCCGGAGCGGTTTGCACGGCGATTCTGGATTGGGCGCAGGCGCAGGATATCGGTTTCTCCACAGTGGTATCGACCGGTGCCGCGGCAGATATCGATTTTGGTGAAATACTGGATTATCTGGCCATGGACAGCAAGACCACAGGTATTCTCTTATATGTCGAAGGTATTCGCGATGCGCGTCGGTTTTTGAGCGGTCTGAAAGCCGCGGCACGGTTGAAGCCGGTCATTCTGATCAAATCCGGCCGTCATGAAGCCGGCAGCAAGGCGGCCATGTCGCACACCGGAGCAATGGTCGGCGGCGATGACGTGTTCGACGCGGCGATTGCCAGAGCCGGTGTGGTCAGGGCCTACAGCATCGCCCAGTTGTTTTCCGCGGCGCGCGTACTGGCCAACAACTACGTACTCGAACACGACCGGCTGGCGATCATTACCAATGCCGGCGGGCCTGGCGTCATGAGCACCGACCGTGCCGGGGATGTCGGTATCAGCATGGCGCAACTGAGCGAATCCAGCATCGAGGCGCTGAACAAGGTCCTGCCCGAGCACTGGTCGCATGCCAATCCCGTCGATATTCTCGGTGACGCCACCCCGGAACGCTATCAGCAGGCTCTGCAGATTTGCCTGAGAGATGACAATATCGATGGGGTACTGGTCATTCTGACCCCGCAGGCGATGACCGATCCGACCAAGGTGGCCGAGTATATTATCGAAGCCGCAAAAACCACCGGCAAGCCGGTACTGGCTTCCTGGACAGGAGGCAGCCGCGTTCAGGAGGGACGGGATCTGTTTGCCGGCAGCCGGGTGGCGCATTTCAATACGCCGGAGATGGCGGTCGATGCTTTTTCCTTCTCTGCCAGATACAGTCAGAACCAGAAACTGCTGAGGCAGATTCCATCACCCGGCGAGGAACTGGCGAAACCCGATGTCGAGGGTGCGCGGCTGATTATCGAACGGATTCTGGCGGAGGGGCGGCAGGTCCTGAACACCCAGGAAGCGAAAGCGATTCTCGCGGCGTTCCATATTCCGGTTACCCAGACGATCAAGGTCGGCAACGCCAAAGAGGCGATCATTGCCGCGGAGACCATCGGCTTCCCGGTAGTAATGAAAATCAACATGGCGCAGTTCAGCCACAAGTCGGATATCGGTGGGGTCAGGTTGAATATCAACAGCGCCAGGGAGGTTGGCCACAACTATCAGGAAATGCAGGAGATGATCAAAACCGGACATCCGGAGATCGGGCCGGTGGAGATGACCGTGGAACCGATGTATCATTCCCATACCGGCAGGGAGTTGATGGTTGGCGTGATCCGGGATCCGGTGTTTGGTCCGGCGATCAGCTGCGGCCTGGGTGGTACGATGGTGGAAATCCTGCAGGACAAGGCGGTCGCCTTGCCGCCGCTGAATGAATACATGGTCGAGCAAATGATCGCCAGGACCAAGGCCGCCAAATATCTGGGGCCATTCCGCCAGCTGCCGGCAGTCAAGCGCAAGGCCCTGATCGATGTGTTGCTCAAGGTATCCTCGATGGTCAGTGAACTGCCGGAAATCCTGGAGCTGGACATCAACCCCTTGATCGTCGACTGCGAGGGGGTCATTGCCGTCGATGCGCGTATCAAGGCGCAAATATCCCATCAATTGATTCCCTACAGCCATATGGCGATTCATCCTTATCCCCACGAATTGATCAGTCGCTTCCAGTTGTCCAATGGCAGTGATATCATCATTCGTCCGATTCGCCCGGAAGACGCGGATATGGAAAAGGAATTCGTGCATCGTCTGTCCGAACGCAGCAAATATTTTCGCTTTATGCAGTCCCTGCAGGAGTTGACGCCGGAAATGGTGGTGCGTTTCACACAGATCGACTATGACCGGGAAATGGCCTTCGTCGCCGTTTCCGAGGATGACAAACTACCCAATGAACTGGGGGTCGGCCGTTATATGATGAATCCGGATGGCGCCTCGGTGGAATTCGCCCTGGTGGTCAGGGACGACTGTCAGGGGATGGGTATCGGTTTCAGGATCCTGCGCACCCTGATGCAGTCCGCCAAGCAGAAAGGCATTACCCTGTTCGAAGGTGAGGTGCTGAAGGTCAACAAGGCGATGCTGTCGCTGGTCAGGAAGCTGGGCTTCAGCATCGAGCCGATCGAAGGCGATGATGAGGTGGTCCGGGTGGTCAAGGATCTGCGCTATTGACACCGGAAGCCCGCTGACACTGTTGCGGTATCCATCTGCGGCAGGCGCAGGAGCGGCTTCAGCCGCGACTTCCGCAGGGTACACTCGGCAGAATCCGTAACCCGAGGCATTTGCCGCCTGTTCAGGCGACTGAAAAACCTCGATCGGTGTGGCTGTTGAAATCGCGGCTGAAGCCGCTCCTACGGAAGGTATAGGATGTGCTGGTTGTGTTGTTGATGCAATGGGATGTAGGAGCGGCTTCAGCCGCGACTTCCGCAGGGTACTCGGCAGAATCCGTAACCCGAGGCATTTGCCGCCCGTTCAGGCGACTGAAAAACCTCGATCGGTGTGGCTGTTGAAATCGCGGCTGAAGCCGCTCCTACGGAAGGTATAGGATGTGCTGGTTGTGTTGTTGATGCAATGGGATGTAGGAGCGACTTTAGCCGCGACTTCCGCAGGGTACACTCGGCAGAATCCGTAACCCGAGGCATTTGCCGCCTGTTCAGGCGACTGAAAAACCTCGACCGGTGTGGCGGTTGAAATCGCGGCTGAAGCCGCTCCTACGGGAGGTATAGGATGTGCTGGTTGTGTTGTTGATGCAATGGGATGTAGGAGCGGCTTCAGCCGCGACTTCCGCAGGGTACAATCGGCAGAATCCGTAACCCGAGGCATTTGCCGCCTGTTCAGGCGACTGAAAAACCTCGATCGGTGTGGCGGTTGAAATCGCGGCTGAAGCCGCTCCTACGGGAGGTATAAGGATGTCCTGGCTATGTTTTTGATGCAATGGGATGTAGGAGCGGCTTCAGCCGCGACTTCACGGATTTGAAATCAATCTGAAAGCATGTCTTCCAGGCGCTCGCAAAAAGTTTTCAATATCTTGATCCGTGCAAAACGCTTGTCGTTGCCTTCCACCAGTATCCAGGGGGCTTCCTGGGTGCTGGTGCGGGTGACCATTTCATTGACCGCCAGTTCATAGTCGTCCCATTTTTCCCGGTGGCGATAGTCTTCTTCGGTAATCTTGTAGCGCTTGTAGCTGATCTGTTCACGCTCCTTGAAGCGTTTCAGCTGCTCATCCTTGTCGATATGCAGCCAGAATTTCAACAGCAGGATGCCGTGGCTGGTCAGCGCTTCCTCGAAGTTGACGATTTCCGCGTAGCCGCGCATCCACTCCTGCTTGCTGGCAAAACCCTCCACCCGTTCGACCAGGACCCGGCCATACCAGCTGCGGTCATAGATGGTCAGTTTCCCTGCCCTGGGGATATGCCGCCAGAAGCGCCAAAGGTAGTGATGCGACTTTTCCTCGTCGGTGGGCGCGGCAATCTGTATGACCTGATAATTTCTGGCATCGACGGCGCGGGTGATGCGTCGTATGCTTCCGCCTTTTCCGGCGGCATCCCAGCCGTCGAAGACCAGGATGCAGGAGCGCTTCTGCTGACAGGCTTTTCTGATCAGTTTGCCCAGTCGGGCCTGATAGGTTTCCAGTTCATCGTTGTAGTCTTTCTTGTCCAGACTCAGGGTCAGATCCAGGGTGTCCAGCAAGCTTTGCTCGGTGACGTTGATGATGCT
>JAJRWJ010000165.1 GCA_024276805.1 Gammaproteobacteria bacterium | reverse complement strand
GTCATCGCCAGGTCGTCGCGTAAATGCTTTTCCGGCCTGATCTGTTGCATGTCGATTTGTAATGATTCGGCGATGACAAAATAAATGGTGTTGGTGATTCTCAGTTCATCGTCATTTGTGGCTGTATTACACACTGTCCGGGCTCCAGGCTATAGTCATCTTCTTTATATAGTCTGGAAAACCGGGAAAAACTTTGCAGTGGTAGGCAATTTGAATATTGATCGGATGCTCTGTGCCACTGATGCCAGGAAGGGCGGCGGATCCTTCAGGAACCGTCCATGGCTGCGGGGGCCTGCTGATCGGCGTGGCAGGAGGTAGGCCGGATAAGCGCAGCGCATCCGGCAAAATGCCCGCCTACGCCGGATGCGCTTTGCTTATCCGGCCTGCGGCGGCGGATCATTCTCACCCCGGCGTGGCAACCATGCTTTGTTCAACCGGCAAAACAGAATTGACGCAGTACTGGTTCTGCCGGTGTGACCCTGGGCGGGATCTTCAGGAACCGTCCATGGCCGCGGCGGCCTGCTGATCGGCGTGGTAGGAGGATCTGACCAGCGGGCCGCTGCTGACCTGGGTGAATCCCAGGTCTTCTGCATACCGGCCATAGGCGGCAAATTCCTCGGGAGGGATATAACGCTGCACCGGGAGATGATCCCGGCTCGGCTGCAGGTACTGGCCCAGGGTCAACATGGAGCAGCCGTTGTCCAGTAAATCCTGCATCACCTGATGAATTTCTGCGGGCTGTTCACCGATGCCCAGCATCAGCCCGGATTTGGTCGGGATATGCGGCTGTGCCTGATGGTAGTCATGGAGCAATGCCAGGGAATTGTCGTAGTCGGCGCCAGGGCGCGCCTGTTTGTAAAGGCGCGGGACGGTTTCCAGGTTGTGGTTGAAGACATCGCAGGGCTGTTGCCTGAGAATGTCGATGGCGGTCTTTATCCGGCCGCGGAAATCGGGCGTCAGAATTTCAATTCTGGTGTGTGCGGTACGTTCCCGGATGGCTTTGATACAGGCCGCGAAATGACTGGCGCCGCCATCTCTCAGATCGTCGCGGTTCACCGAAGTGATGACCACATAGTTCAGCTGCATCGCCTCGATAGTTGCGGCCAGATGTCGGGGTTCGTCGGCATCGAGGGGTTGGGGTCTGCCGTGAGCCACGTCGCAGAAAGGACAGCGGCGGGTGCATAGATCGCCCATGATCATGAAGGTGGCGGTGCCATGATTGAAGCATTCGCCGAGATTGGGACAGGCGGCCTCTTCACAGACCGTGTGCAGACGCTGTTCACGAAGCACCTGCTTGATCCGGTTTATTTTGCCGCCCACCGGAATTTTTACGCGAATCCAGTCGGGTTTGGGCAGAATTGTCTGGCCGGTTTCGACCTTGATCGGTATTCTGGCCAGTTTGTCGGCATTACGCTGATGGGAATCCGGTTTGGAGCGGGATGGGGCCTGATAAGGAGAGTGTTGCGTCATGTCAGTCGTTGCTTGAGATAATGGATGATGGGTACAGCCAGTTCCTGGTTCCTGACCAGCACCCCCTGTTCGGCAAGGCTGGTGACTTGCAGATCCGGGAATCCGCAGGGATTGATGCCGGAGAAGGGCTGTAGCTGCATCTGGTTGTTGAGGCTGAGGCCATGGTAGCTGCAGCCTTTTTTGATCCTCAGGCCTACCGAACCGATTTTCCTGCCGGAAACATACACGCCGGGCGCCTCGGCCCTGCTTGCCGCGCGGATGCCATATGCTGCCAAGCTGGAGATCATCGCCTGTTCCAGCAGTGTGACCAGTTCGCGGATGCCGATTTTGCGCCGCGCCAGATCCAGCATGACGTACAGCACCAATTGTCCCGGGCCGTGATAGGTTGCCTGGCCGCCCCGGTCGGTGACGACGACCGGAATACTGCCGGCATCGAGAATGTGTTCCCGCTTGCCGTTGAGGCCCAGAGTATACACCGGCGGGTGCTCGGTAATCCAAAGTTCATCGGCACTCTGGGCATTGCGTTGCTCCGTGAAGTCGCGCATGGCTTGCCAGGTCTGGCAATAATCCCGTCTGCCCAGGCGGCGCATGGTGATGGTCATGACCTGTTCAGTCGCTGCGCCGGGTTATGCTGAAAGCGCCGCGCAGATCGCCGGCAGAAAACCCCGGGCCTGGCGGCTTTCTGCAAGCATCTGCTGGCGGTCGGCGGCATGGACTGGCAGGGAAAGAAAAATTGCGGTCAATAAAAGTATGTTGTTCATAATCGCTTCATAACGCCATGATCACTTCCGGCGCCTCGCTCAGATCCTGGTAGATGGCGTCCAGCTGCTGTTTGCTGGTTGCCAGAATGGTCACCGTGACGGAGGTGTACTTGCCGTTTCTGCTGGGTTTCGATGTGACCGCGCCCTCCTGGATATCCGGTGCATGTCGGCGGATGATCTGAACGACCCGGATGTCCAGTTCAGTGCTGGTGATGCCCAGCGCCTTGATGGGGAAATGGCAGGGGAATTGCAGTGCCGATTGTGTTTCGCTCATGATCAAAGGTTTTGCTTGTATTCCTGGAAAAGACTGTGCATGGTCTGCCAGACCTGGCCGGGCATGCCATCGCCGATGGCTGTGCCATCCAGGTCGATCACCGGCAAAATTTCCCGGGTGGAACTGGTCAGCCAGATTTCACTGGCTGTCTGCAGCTGTTCCTGGCTGATGGGTGCTTCGACCGCAGGCAGATGATTGTCCCGGGCGATCTGCAGAATGACCTCGCGGGTGATGCCCGGCAGGATCCGGGTACTGTTCGGCGGCGTGGTCAGCGTTCCGTCCAGTACGGCAAAAACATTGCTGGCGGCCCCTTCGGTGACCTGGCCGTCCTTGAGCAGAATGGCTTCGGCGCACTCCTGTTCGACGGCCTGCTGTCTGAGCAGGATGTTGCCCAGCAGGGTGATCGCCTTGACATGGCAGAGCCGCCAGCGATTGTCGTCCAGGGTAATCGCCTTGACCCCGTGCTGCACATCCGGGCATGCTCTGATCGGTGC
>JAJRWJ010000164.1 GCA_024276805.1 Gammaproteobacteria bacterium | reverse complement strand
TGCTGGGACGCAGCGGTTCCGGAAAATCCACCTTGCTGAATCTGCTCAGCGCCATCGACCGCCCCGACAGTGGCGTGATCGACATAGCCGGCTTGGACCTGGCCAATTTGCTGGAACAACAAAGCACGCTGTTTCGCAGGCGGCATATCGGCTTCATCTTTCAGGCCTACAATCTGATCCCGACCCTGACGGTCGCCGAAAATCTGCTCCTGCCCCTGGAACTGATCCATGCCATTCGCCCCGAAGAACATGAGAAAGTCCGCTCCATGCTGGAACTGCTGGGACTGGCGGATCGCTACGACAGTTACCCGGAACGCCTGTCCGGCGGCGAGCAGCAGCGTATCGCCATCGCCCGGGCCTTGATTCACGAACCCGACATCGTTCTCGCCGACGAACCCACCGGCAACCTGGATCTGGAAACCGGCAGGGAGGTCCTGAAGGTTCTCGACCGGTTGGTGCGCAAAGCCGGCAAGACCATGATCATGGCCACTCACAGCCGGGAAGTCATCGGCACCGCAGACCGAATCGTCACCATCAGACACAGAAAGCTGGACACATTGGATGACCGGCCATGCTGAGTATTCTTGGCCGCGCCAGCGGAAATTACCTGTTGCGCCACCCCGGTCAATTACTGCTGGCCATTCTGGGCATTGCCCTGGGCGTTGCGGTAGTGGTCGCCATCGATCTGGCGATGGAAAGCGCTTTTCGCTCCTTCGACCAGGCTTCCCGCACCATCACCGGCAGAGCCAGCCACAAAATAACAGGCAGCTCGGGCTCCCTGCCGGAAACGCTGTATACGCAGCTGCGCGTAGAACTTGGCCTGGAAGGACTGTCTCCGGTGGTCGAGGCAACTGTAACGACCCCACTGGAGCAGGATCTGCATCTCAGGCTGACGGGCATCGATGTTTTTGCCCTGGATGCCTCCCGGCTTTCCTGGGGGCCGCAGCAGGGCCGGGACAGGATCGGCAGATCCTTCAGCCGCCTGCTCAGTGAAACCAATACCGTGCTGATCAGCAGGGAACTCGGCAAAAGACTGCATCTGGGCATTGGCGACCATCTGCCCGTAATCACCAGCAATGGCGCGCAGCAGCTGCTGATCATCGATTTTCTCGGCGCGAACAACGCCCTGTCCCGGCAGGCGCTGGAAAAAGTGCTGCTCACCGATATCGCCACCGCCCAGGAACTGCTGGCCATGACTGGCCAACTGACCGCCATTGCCGTGCATATCGACGCCGCTGACCGGCAGGCGTCACTGCAGGCCATCCAAAGCCGGCTGCCCGCCGCCTATCGACTGATCAGCAGCGAAAATGAGCAGCAGTCGATGCGCCAGATGACCCGGGCGTTCTCCATCAATCTCCAGGCGCTGGGGCTGCTGTCCCTGCTGGTAGGCATGTTTTTGATCTACAACACCATGACTTTCCTGGTGGTGCAGCGCCGGCAATTGCTCGGCGGACTGCGCGCCATCGGCGTCACCCGCCGGCAGATTTTTCGCCTGATCCTCACCGAGGCCTGTGTGCTGGCGCTGCTGGGTACGAGCATCGGCCTGCTGCTCGGTATCGTCATAGCTCAGGGACTGTTGCAGCTGATCACCGGCACGATCGATGCGATCTACTTTGAAATTTCCGGCGCAGACCTGCTGATCGAGCCCTGGCGCATCGCCAAGGGTGCCGTGCTTGGCATCACCGCCACCATTGTCGCGGCTGGCATACCCGCCTGGGAGGCGACCCGTACACCGCCGCATGCAGTGCTCAGTCGTATCCATCTGGAAAGCAAGGCGCGCCGCATCAGCATCCGGGCGGCAAGCCTCGGCGCCGCCCTGCTCGCCACCGGTCTGCTGCTGACGCTGTTCACCAGCGCCAGCATCGCCTTGGGACTGGCCAGTATTTTCCTGCTGTTGCTGGGTTTTGCGCTGCTGACACCGGCTTTCATCCTGCTGTTGATGCACGCCGTGGAATGGCCGCTGGGCCGCCTGTTCGGCATTCCCGGCAAATTGCCGCCGCGTATGGTGGCCGCGGAAATCAGCAGAACCGGCATCGCCGTTGCCGCCTTGATGATGGCCGTTGCCGCGACCATCGGCATGGACCTGATGATCGACAGCTTCCGCCAGACCGTCAGCCAGTGGATTGCAACCAGTCTGCGCGCCGACTTTTACGTCTCGCTGGCGAAACAACCAAACTCTGCCGGCCAGGCACGCAGCGACAAGCAGCTCAAACAAAACCTTGCCACCCTGCCCGGAGTGCGGATGCTCAGCAGTGTGTTACATACCCACACCCTCGTCAATGGCGCCACGGTACCGTTGGCGGTATTCGAACTGAACGAGCAGTCCAGAACCGGCTTCATCATACTGGCATCACTGCACGACCAGCTATGGCGACAGTTTGAACAACAAGACACGCTCCTGGTCACCGAAGCCTATGCCTGGTTTACCGGCAGCAGACCTGGCGAACGCCTGCTGTTGACGACGCCCGCCGGCAAAATACCTTTCACGATCATCGGTGTTTACAGCGATTACAGCGGCGACCGTGGCCATATCGCCATGAGCCGCAATCTGTATCGGCGCTACTGGCCGCCTGCCGGCTATACCGGCATCGGCATCTATGCCCACCCTGACGCCAATCTCACCAAGCTTGAATACAGGTTACGGGAACAGCTTGGCCCCCAGTATCGGCTGCGTTCCAACCGGGCAATTTACCAGGCATCCATGAAAATTTTCGAGCAGACCTTCCTGATCACCGAAAGCCTGCGCTGGCTGGCGGCGGGCATTGCCTTCGTCGGCATCTTCAGCGCCCTGATGGCGCTGCAGTTCGAGCGAACCCGACAGCTTGGCGTACTGCGCGCCATCGGCATGACCCCCGGACAACTGGCAGGCATGATCATCACCGAAACCGGTCTGATGGGTCTGGTGGCCGGCGTATTCGCCATTCCCGTCGGGCTGGTCGTCGCCCTGCTGCTGATTTTTGTCATCTATCAGCGCTCCTTCGGCTGGACCATGTCTTTCCATCTGTCCCCGGAAGTTTTTTATCAGGGTCTCGCTCTGGCCGTGCTTGCCGCGCTGCTGGCCGGCATCATTCCGGCCTGGAAAATGGCCCGGACCAAACCCGCCGAGGCGCTGCGCAGCGAATGATGAAATCCACAACGGCGATCAGCATACTCCTGTTCGTGCTGCTGGTCCTGGCGCTGGCCCTGGCGATGCTGATCTTCCGGCAGCCGGATGACCTTCAGCCGGTCGTCGACGATACCTTCAGTGACACCTTGAACAGCGACAAGGACGATGACTTCGAGCAGGTACTTCGGCCCCGACAATTCTCCTTTCCCGCCGACCATGGTCCACACCCCGGATTCCGCCTCGAATGGTGGTACTTCACGGGCAACCTGCACAGCCAGTCCGGCAGAAAATTTGGCTATCAGCTGACTTTTTTCCGGACTGCCCTGACCCCGGGAAAAATGACCTCCCGGTCCCGCTGGCGCAGCAATCAAGTCTACATGGCCCATTTTGCCCTGACTGATATTCAGGAGCGGCGCTTTCATGCCGTACAGCGATTCAGCCGCGCCGCGCTAGATCTTGCCGGTGCGGACAGCAGTCGCTATCACGTCTGGCTGTACGACTGGTCGGCCAGCGCCCGGAACGGCTCGGCACCGCCTCTTCGGCTGCGGGCGCGGCAACAGGATTTCAGCATCGATCTGCTGCTGAACAAGGGCAAGCCGCTGCAACTGCAGGGACAGCAGGGGTTCAGCCGCAAGGGCCCCACTCCGGGCAACGCCTCCTACTATTATTCCTACACCCGGCTGCCCACCACCGGCAGCATACGGATCGGGGAAAATACCTTTGCAGTCTCGGGTAACAGCTGGATGGACCGCGAATGGAGCAGCAGCGCGCTGGAGGCCGGGCAAACCGGCTGGGACTGGTTCGCCCTGCAGCTCGACGATGGCAGTGAATTGATGTTCTACCGTTTCAGGCGCCGCGATGGCCGTGCGGATCAAAACAGCTCCGGCGCCCTGTTCCTCGCTGACGGAAAACAGATACCCCTGCGCCATTCAGATGTAACCATCAGCGTCGACCGGTACTGGCGCAGCCCCCACTCACAGGTTACCTATCCCAACCGCTGGCATTTGTCCATTCCCGGCCACGCACTGGAACTGGAAATAGAACCACTGCTCGACGATCAGGAACTGAATCTCCGTTTTCGTTACTGGGAAGGCGCGGTCACCGTCAGTGGCCTGAGACGGGGAAAAAAAGTTTCCGGGCAGGGCTACATCGAACTGACCGGCTACGGCAACGATTGATTGTTCGCCGCGTAACCTCGCAAACTGAACTCAGACAAGTTTGTTCCACTTTGTCAGATTATCCAATTCCCGTCATGCCCGCTTCCATGCGGGCATGACGGGATTACAAAAACCAGTATCTTCGTGAAATAATCATCATCCATCTTCTGCAAAAACACTGAGTCCTTGACCATGCCACCGGTAACAAACCCATCCAGCGCCGCCAGACTCGAGGTCTGGACCCGGCTCGCCGGTTTTTTCAAGCCCTACCGATGGCGCATCGCCTTTGCCCTGGCCGCTCTGTTGATCGCGGCCGGAGCGACCCTGACGCTGCCGCTGGCGGTAAGACAGATCGTCGACCAGCAGGTTTTCAGCAAACAGACACTGCTCGTGGACTATTACTTCCTGTCGCTGTTCGGCATCGTCCTGATCATCGCCGCCGCCTCGGCCATGCGCTTCTACCTGGTCATGTGGCTGGGTGAACGAATCGTCGCCGATATCCGCAGCGCGGTGTTCGACCATGTACTGCGTCTGGATCCGGTTTTTTTCGAGGTCACCCGCACCGGCGAAGTCCTGTCCAGGCTGACCACCGATACCACCCAGGTTCAGGCGGCGGCCGGCGCCGGCTTCTCCATTGCGCTGCGCATGCTGGTGATGCTGAGCGGCAGCCTGATCATGATGACCGTCACCAGCCCCCGGCTGACCGGACTGATCGTCCTGCTGGTGCCGGTCGTGATCCTGCCGCTGCTGGTCTATGGCCGCAGAGTCAGGCGACTGTCCAGAATCAGTCAGGACAATATCGCCCAGGCCAGCGCCATCGCCGGAGAAACGCTGGACGCCATGCAGACGGTGCAGGCATTCGTACTGGAAAAGCATTTTGCCGGGAAATTTTCCCGCACCGTGGAAACGGCGTTCGATTCCGCACGGCTAAGGCTGAAGGCGCGCGCCCTGCTGAGCGCCTTCGCCCTGCTAATCATTTTCAGCGCCATCATCCTGGTGATCTGGGTTGGCGTGCAGTTCGTGATCGCCGGCAAAATGAGCATGGGCGAATTGAGCCAGTTTCTTATTTTCGCCTTCATCGTCGCCACCAGTTCGGCGGCCTTGAGTGAAGTGTGGGGGGATATGCAAAAAGCCGCCGGCGCAATGGAGCGTCTGCTGGAACTGCTGTCAGCGGAATCCAGCCTGGTGACGCCTGATCCGCCAGCCTTGGTGCAGCTGCCGGCCGACGCTCACCTGCATCTGCAGGGTATTCATTTTCATTACCCCTCGCGTCCGGACCGGCATGCGCTGAAGAATTTCACCCTGACCATCGCTCCCGGGGAAACCGTCGCACTGGTTGGTCCTTCCGGCGCCGGCAAGAGCACGATCTTCCATTTGCTGCTGCGCTTCTACGATCCCCAGCAGGGAAAAATCAGTCTCGGTGCAGTCGATATCGCCACGCTGCCCCTCCAGCAGCTGCGCCGGCATATCGGCATCGTGCCTCAGGAAACGGTGATCTTTTCCGACGATGTACAGGAAAACATCCGCTGCGGAAAGCTCGCTGCCGATATCGGGCAAATCCGCGCCGCGGCAAAGGCTGCGGAAGCCGACCGGTTCATTCAGCAACTGCCGGAACAATACCATACCTTTCTGGGTGAAAAAGGGACAAGGCTTTCCGGTGGGCAGAAACAGCGCATCGCCATTGCCCGGGCCATTCTGAAGTCTCCACAAATATTATTGCTGGACGAAGCGACCAGCTCTCTGGACGCGGAAAGTGAACAACTGGTCCAGGAAGCGATGCAGCGCCTGATGCAGGGGCGCACCACGCTGATCATCGCGCATCGCCTGGCAACGGTGAAAAACGCCGACCGCATCATCGTCATGGATCAGGGACAAATCGTCGCCGCCGGCAGACACAGGGAACTGCTGGCGGCCGGGGGGTTGTACGCCAGACTGGCGCAATTGCAGTTTGCCGGCATCTGATGCCGCTGCTTGTCATGCACTATCCAAGAGAACACAGAGTGCACGGCGAAAAGAGAAACAGGGGTTTTGCCGGATGCGTTTCACTTATCCGGCCTACGGGAAATTTCCGTACGGGTCCTGGCACAGGACCGACAAGTATCGCGCACCAGCGCTGCAATTGTTCCCATGCAGGGCATGGGAACGATGCAAAGAGATGCTTACCCTATGCCAGCAGAGTCGCCTTGCCATCGGCTGGCTCAGGCTGAGAGCGCTTTTTGACAGTTTCACGACTGGCCAGGTACAAAAACCAGAAAGCCAGGCCCAACAGCAGCCAGAACTTGATCCGGAACAATAAAGCCAACTGCTCCAGCATCACTGGATGGCTCATCAAATAGAGATTGATGGAATCGAATATTTCCATAGTACTCACCTCGACATGCGTTGATGACAATAATAACTTTACAAAAACAATTACCTGTTGTCTAGCTCTGTGCCGGGACCCTGCCCCGAAGAAGAATCCTGCGCAGACCGTTCGCCAGAATCCCGAGGCGCATTGGCGCCGGCATCAAGGAGCATGATATTGTCCTTGGATCTGGCAAGAAAGTTTCCGAACAATGAAGTCAGTCCATTGATCCCCTTGCTGCCTCCGGCAATCAAACCTGCCGTCAGGACGATATCGGTAGCCTTGAACAGGGTCTGCTGCACAGCCGGCAGGGAAGAAATATCGAACAGCACCTGCAGAATATGCACCCCGGACAAGGCCACCGCAAGGCCCATCAGAAAGCTGCCGTACATGGCCAGCGTTTCCGTGCGGGAACGATAGGCGTCCAGATGCAGCTGGGCATCGATACGTTCCCGTTCGGTCCTGGCATTGTGAACTTTTCTCAGACAGCGCACCTTCCCCGCCCGCCGCCAGATGGAATTGAAGACTTCGATGAAACGCTCGACGACCAGGGCAATCAGGAAGAGATCGATGAAAATGGTATTGTAATCTTCCCGTTTCAGCGCATACTCATAGGCGGCGGATTCATCCATTTTCAGATAGCCCACGACGAAGGCGACAAAAACCACCAGTATCAGCGGCGCCACCCAGACATCACTCAATCTGCCATGGGACATATCCCCTCCTTGGCAACGATCGTTGCCGTTTGTTGAGCACAGCGCGTTACACTTTTTATACGCCAATTCCGGACTGCTGTCGAGAATTGTCAGAACTAATCGATTGACCGGGCAGCTTGCGGACAAGCAAACTATGTGCTAGAAAACCCGCATGTCTGTCATAAAACCCGTTTTGCCAAAGCTGCGGTACTGCTCAGCCGCCTTTTTCATGCTGGCTGTCGCGCTTGTTCTGACCGGCTGCCAGCCGGCAGTCTATCTGATGCCCACCCCGATCGTGCTGCATTCGGAAAAGATCGATGCCTATGCCGACCGACAGCCCGATGCAGGCAGCAATATCGTCAACATATTCTATGCCACCAACCGCCTGCCGGTCGGTCTGAAAAGCGACCGCCGTTACACCACCGGATTGAGCAAGACACTGCGCCTTGGCCGTGCCAGCATCCGCATTGGCGAGAAAGGCGGCTCCTGGGATCTGCTCAAGGCTTTTTCCACCACCTCGGAACGTGACCGGAAGCTGAAACTGACCCTGAAAAAAAGCATCGAACTGGGTGAAATGAACAGCACCGATAAAACTTCCCCGGGAGAGACATCGGCATTCATAGCCGCGATCGACAGGGCGCTGGCGGAAAATATTTCCAAAGACATTACTGTCTATGTGCATGGCGCCACCTCCAATTTCTATACCGCCACGGCACAGGCCGCGCAAATCCGGCACTTTACCGGCTACGACCATGTCGTGCTGGCCTTTTCCTGGCCCACCGCGGAAAATTTTCTGTACTACGGCACCGATGTCGAAAATGCCAGAAAAACGGCCCCGGCATTCGCCAGACTACTGAAGTTTCTTGCTCAAAACACCGCCATCGAGCGTATCAACGTCCTGGCCTACAGTGCCGGCGGCCAGGTTGCCAGCCCTGGTCTGGCCCTGCTGGGAAAATACCTGGCCGGTCTGGATGCGGAAACAGCCAAAAAGATTCTCAGACTGGGGGAAATCTACTTTGCCGCTCCGGATGTGGACATGCACACCTATGTCGAACAATTGCCTTTTTATATCAATCTGGTAAACAGCGTTACCATCGCCATGAACCCCAACGACTTTGTCCTCAACCTTGCCAGCATCCATCAGGGTGCACCGCGCATTGGACGACCGGAAGCAGATACTCTTACGGAACGGGAAATTGAATGGCTAAACGACGCGAGTAATGCCGGTGCGTTGCATGTTATCCGTATCCTCCCGGAAATCCTCGCCGAGCAAAATCCCGGGGCGCATGATTTCTGGTTCAGTCATCCCTGGGTCAGCACCGACGTTCTTATCCAGCTGCTGTTCCATGCACCGCCAGAGAAAAGAGGACTGGCGGTTGAATATACGGAAGATTTCAGGTGGTGGTATTTCCCGGCGGATTATCCGGATAAAATTGTCGGTATTCTCCAGGAACTGATCCACGAAGCCGGGACCCGGCAATGACGCCGATCATGGCATTTTCCCTGAGAACCACTGCCCTGCTGCTGGCCGCCCTGATCTCCGCCTGCAGCATCGATACCCGGCCACTGCCAAAGACTGCCCGGACAGAACAGCAGAGAATCCAGCTGTGCAGGGATTTCCACGCAGAAACCGATGCGCTCATCGCCGCCGCCCGGGTCGCCGACAGCGAGTCGGCGCGCATCCAGGACTACCCCTACCTGCGCGTGAACCGCTTTCTGTCCAGCTTCAGGAACCAGGCAACCGCTGAACAGTTCGACTTCTGGGTCGCCCTGATGCGGCAACAGGCCCTGGCCGGCTGGCAGGTGGAAATCGCCAATCTGCCGGAACAAGCCAGAGCCGACCTGCAAGACTCGGGCAGTCTCCAATTGCTGGCTCTCCCTGACCTGGA
>JAJRWJ010000163.1 GCA_024276805.1 Gammaproteobacteria bacterium | reverse complement strand
GTTAAGGGGCATTTCCTTCCACCAATTTCTTAAAGCCAGCTTGGTTTGCTATATCCGTACGGGAAAACCTATGTTGCTGGCCGAATATGAGGCCAGTTTAGACCCCCGGTCAATCGCAGCTTAAATCCAGTTTAAGCTCACCAACATTTGAAGGGTTCAATTTCAGAATGGAAATTTTTGATAAAACCGATGAAATGTAGCCGGGCATGACATCGTCAAGTCAGCCTTTTCCCGGGTAAGCCCCTTCCCATTAGGGGCTCCCTTCCCTTCGGCCTTTTTTAGCCTTTTGGCCTTTTACCTTTTTCTGCTTGGCCCATGATTGTTTTATTTGTAATTATTCTATATGATTAATTATGATTAACGTGTAAGGATAGATACATGGCAAGCACAAACACTAAAGTCGTCACGGCCCATATCCCTAAAGATCTGGCTGAAAAAGTCGATCAGTTGGCAGAGCGGTTAGAGAGGCCGCGCGGATGGATAGTCAAGCAGGCCTTGTCTGCATGGGTTGAGCAGGAAAAAGAACGCCATCAATTGACGTTGCAGGCATTGGCTGATGTGGATGCAGGTAATGTGATCGATCATCAGGCAGTTCAAGCCTGGGCAGATAGCCTGAATTCCGAAAAACCGTTGCCGCTACCCGGGGAATGAAACTGCAATGGACCAGCAAAGCGCTGTCAGATTTGTCGAGGTTTTATGAATTCCTGGCCCTGGTCAACCCATCTGCAGCAGCCCGGACGGTTCAATCGTTGACCGCAGCACCTGAACGTTTATTGGATCAACCACGGATTGGGGAAAGACTCAACGAATTTGAGCCGAGGGAGGTCCGCAGGATTTTAATCGGCCAATACGAAATACGCTACGAGATCGATAATTCAACAATTTATATTTTGCGGTTATGGCATACGCGAGAAGACCGGTGAAGTCATTTGAATCAGTTATGCTTCTGTGGCCTCAGAACATTCTAACCTGTATTCCGAATCCAATAAAAACCCGATACGGAATCAATCCGTACCGGGTCTTTTTTTGCATTTAAGCGTTGAATCCAAGAATCAATACTCACCAAGGCAACAACAAGGTCTGGTGGTCAATGTCATTGATCAGGTAAAACTTCCAGACACCAGGCTGCATGTCCGTGTACTCGATGTCTGCAGACACAAGGCAGCGTTCATTGCCATCGGTGGCACGAAGGCGGGCCGTATGTTCGCTACTGACAGTTGAGGGTCAGTGCGGCGAAATACTCTTTCTTGCGCTGCAAGAGCGGGCTGATTTCAGATGCCACCTTGTCGATGAACCAATAGGCGCCATGTTCGCCACCGTTTTAGGCAAAGAATTTCACGCCATCGGTATATACGACATTCTTGTTGATCGGGTGTCTGTACCAGTGTATCGTGCCAGTGAACCGGTATAACGCGATTTTCAGTTCACCTGGGCCTAAACGGGTGCAATTTTGTGTGTTATCGATAATTTCAGTCATTGTCTACTCCTGTTCAAAATCACCGGAGAACACACCCACAACACGGGGAATGGTTTCCCCGGCTGGGTTGAAAAAATGTCTGCGCCCGTCCCACGGGACAGGGCGACCGGCATGGCAGACTCGCGGTCGCGAAGGGCGCCACTGAATACGCAGTGGCCACGGTAAAGACGGTGCAAAAGTTCTTTCCAGCGACCTTGTGAAAAGCCGCTCGAAAGAACTTCCAAACACGGAAGTTCCATAAAGGTCAATCGTCCATCTCGAATACCGCATCCAGGTTGATTCTGGGCAGTTCCGGTTCGATTTGATACACATGGGCCAACACCTCCATGCCATTGTCCTGAACGACAGGCGACAGGTCGTCATCCTCCCAGCCATCCCGGTCATAATCGATGACAAGAATGTTGTCAGGCAGCATGGATGGGGCGTTCGAAATAATAGACTGCACGATGCCGCCTTCCAGCACCACCGCTATTTCCATGCTGCGGCGATGGTTTGAGCTTTTCCTGCCAACGTGGTTGAACAGGGGTTTGATCCCGCGAAACACACCCAGCGTTAGCGCTTCTCTCAAGTGCCTCAAATCCTCAAACCGCAGAATATCCTTCTGCTCCGGGCTGACATGATCGGTATAGGAACCATCGCTTTGCTTGTATAGGATATATCCTTCCATCGTAACCAGCACTGGAGACAAACCCAGCAAATCGATGCGGGTAATGCTCCCAGACGGATCGGCAACGTCAAAAACCGTCGCCATCGAATGTTCGTCGAGCATAATTTCCCGGGCAACCCTGGCAGCATCCTCGGGTGTTTTGGCATCGACATCGATGCTCCAGCTGACTGTAAATTCCGGCATGGTATTTCTCCTGCAAATAAAAAACGGAGGAATACCTGAGCCAATGAGGAAAGGTATTCCCCAGTGGGTTGAAAATGAGAGCCTGCGGTTAGTTGACCGCCAGCCCCGTGGTCTGCTTGATTTCCGCCATTGCTTCGGCCAGGGTCCACAACGCCTGGTTCAGCCTGACGTTGCCGTCGATGCCGTTGATTTTTCGGGTCCGCGTGACCTTGCCTTTGCCGTTCACGCGCGGGATGCCGCCACGGACAAGGTTTTCCTGAACGACATTGAATGTCGTCCATAAGTCCTGCCCGGCATCCTGACTGCGGCGGGGGCTGAGCACCTGTTCCTCTCGCGGTCTGTTGTCTTCTTTTTCAAAACGCAAGGGCAAAGCGGCCTTGGCGAATGCGCGTTGCTCATCAGCGGACAATTTTACCGATTCCATCATCTCTCTGGAATCAGACACCCGTTCAGAGTTGTCCAGCACTTCATAGGCGCCTTCAATGACATTGTCCACGACGCTCCCTGTGTGACGCACCCGGACATCCTGAAAGGTATCGCCGCAAACCATGCCGTTCTGGCAGACAAAACGGAAACAGCCCGCCAGCATCTGATAGGACGAGGAACCGTCATGGGAGTTGAGCAATATGATTTCGTTGGTGGCGTCCTGGCTCTCGATCTGGCCGGCATGACGCAGCCGGATCATATGCTTGGCAAAGCCGATTTTTGAATCATCCCGCACCCTTGCCTGGCACGCCATGAAAGGCTCGAAACCTTCTTTGCGCAAGGCGTCCAGAACGACGATGGTAGGGATATAGGCGTAACGCTCTGAGCGTGATGCGTGTGCGCTGTCGGCAAAAATTGACGGCACAACGGCTCGGAGTTGATCGTTATCCAGGGGTTGATCGGCACGGATCTTTTGATGCCGTGTAAAATTTGAAGTCAATTGCATTGTATTTCTCCTGTAAAAACCTGAGAAATACACTTGCCCACTGGGAAGGATTTCCCAGGTGGGTTGAAAAACGTCTGTACCTATCCTGCAGGACAGGGCCACCGGCAAGACAGACTCTCGGCGGCAAAGGGGCATGACTGAGAAAGCAGCCATCACTTTAAAGACAATTTCTTTTTATCAAAATTTCGCGGCTTTTTCCAGCATTATTTAGACTTGATGAGGCGGAATCAAGTGGCGCGAGTGACCGCAGTCCTCAAGAGATTTGGGATGAAATGGAAAATCGGATACTTTCAAAGAATGCCTGACTACCGTTTATCCAAGCACGCTGAAAAGATCCTGGCGCCATTGCATCCAATACCCTGCAAAATTTTGCTATCACACAAGCCAGACTTTATCGGGACGGATTATTCGATGTTTTCGAAATGCTCTCGGTTTTCCTTCCCCTCTGTCAGGCTGGTTGACGCAGGGACAGTTACTATTGTGTAATAAGAAATCGCAGGCTAAATTCGCAGAAAAACAGGTATTTTAGTTACCTTCCTGCTTTTGATAATTAAGGGGCGGTCATGAAAAATCCCAATAAACGGCAACAAAACCTTGGCATCAATAATTTTACTAATACTGTCATTGTTATAATTTTGCTCACCTGTTCATCTGCCAATGCTCTTGAATTTGAAAAGGCGAAGCTCAAGCATCAATTTACGGAGAATGTTCAAACCGAAGTGAATGTCAGTGGCAACATTATAGTCGGCATTATGATTTCCTCAGCATATAAAGGTTTGCAAAATGACACTTTGGCACTGATGCCCGCAACATTTTCCCGCAGCCAAGAAGTGTGCCTGAAAGTGACCTCCCGGGATGCCACCTATACATCAAAGAATTCTTACCTCATTAATGCGAATACAAAAAATTACAAAAAACTCCCTTATGCTTCACAGCATAAAGACATTCTTAGCCAATTTACCAAAGATGATGCCGCGATCAGCGCCACAGCCGGACCTTGCGACAAAACATCGTCAGACTATTATCTATTGACTTCGATAGACCAAAGCAGAAGTAATGAAGCAAAAATAACAACGGGGAAATTGGCCATTTATGTCAATGGCTTTGATGCCACTGATGTCTATTACCAAGCAAAACCTGGGGAAACGTCAGTTGAGGACGAATGCGACTATATCACTGAAGGCAGACATACCGCTTACAATTTTATCTGTCGAATAGATATAACACCGAAGGAGGATACAGATTTACCCATTTCAATACTCCGTGAAGTCTATGGCCG
>JAJRWJ010000162.1 GCA_024276805.1 Gammaproteobacteria bacterium | reverse complement strand
CAAACCCGACCTGAGCCGGTACCGCGTGAAGATCTTTGCCGAAATTGTCGAAGCGCCACATATCAGTATCGAACAGATCCTCACCCGGGCCAGCTACTACAAAAATAATGGCGCAGACGTCATCGATATCGGCACGCTGCCGGATACGCCGTTCCCGCACCTGCGGGAAGCCATCCAGGCCCTGAAGCAGGAAGGCTACCGGGTCAGCATCGATTCCCTGAACAATGACGATTTGCTGTTGGGGGGCAAGGCGGGCGCCGACTACCTGTTGAGCCTGCACGAATCCAGCCTGTGGATAACCGGGGAAGTTGCCTCGACCCCGATACTGATCCCGGAAACACATGGCGACCTGGCTTCCCTGGACAGAAGCATTGCCACGCTGCAACAGCTCAACCGGGACTTTATCGTCGATCCCATCCTCGACCCCCTGCATTTCGGTTTCACCGACTCGATCGTCCGCTACCAGCAGGTACGCCAGAAACATCCCGACGTGGCAATGATGTGTGGCATCGGCAATATCACCGAACTGACCCATGCCGATACCGCCGGCATGAATGCCCTGCTGCTGGGAATCTGTTCGGAATTGCACATCGATCATATTCTCGCGACGCAGCTCAGTCAGCATGCCTGCCGGGCAATAAAGGAAGCCGATCTGGCGCGGCGCATCATGTTTGCGGCGCAACAGAACAACACCCTGCCGAAAAACATCGATCCGGGTTTGATGGCCCTGCATGAAATAGCCCCTTTCCCCTATCAACTCGATGAGATTCAGGAACTGGCCGCGGCGATCCGCGATCCCAGCTTCCGCATTCAGACCAGTGTCGAAGGCGTGCATATTTTCAATCGTGACGGCTTTCACACCGCCACCGATCCCTTCGATCTTTTCCCCAAGCTGCAAGTGGAAAACGATGGCGGTCATGCCTTCTATCTGGGCGTGGAACTGGCCCGGGCGGAAATCGCCTGGCAGCTGGGCAAACGTTTTACCCAGGACCAGGCGTTGCAATGGGGGTGCGCCACCGAACCCAACGAAACGACCGTCGACGTGCATGCCTTCAAACCGGCCGGGTCGACACTGCAGAAAAAATGACTTTTTGTTTAGCCGAAATACGCTGCATTGTGGCTCGTCGCAATACCAGGGATTATTGGGATGGACCGTCAATACCCTATAATAACCGTTTACCGGGTGTTTCCTGACTGAATGCAGGTTGGGCACAATGCGACGCGCCTGACATAAATATGGTGTAAACGTAATTTACCATGCCGCAATCACTCCCGCACCTGATTTTTGCAATCCTCCATCAATTTCAATTTACACAACGACGCATAGCAACCCCATGATTCTTGAAACCATCGTCACCACCCAAAACCGGCAGGGGCAAGCACATATTGCCCCCATGGGCATACACGATCTCGGCGATGAACTGTTGATCCTGCCCTTTCGGCCTTCCACGACACTGGACAACCTGAGCAGTACCGGCAATGCAGTGATCAATTACTGCGACGACGTGCGCATTTTCGCCGGTTGCCTGACCGGCAGGCGCAACTGGCCACTGCAGCCCGCGGAGAAAATATCTGGGCAATATCTCAGCCAGGCATTGGCCCATGTGGAAGTTCAACTGCTCAGGGTGGAAGAAGATAAAACACGTCCGCGGCTGTTCTGTAAAGCGTTCCATACGGTCAACCACAGCCCCTTCAGAGGGTTCAACCGCGCCCAATTTTCAGTATTGGAGGCTGCGATACTGGTCAGCCGGTTGTCCATGCTCAGCTGGGATAAAATCACCGCGGAAATCGACTATCTGCGCATTGGCCTGGAAAAAACCGCAGGCGACCGGGAACGGGAGGCCTGGGGGTGGCTGATGCAGGCGATCGATCAATTCCGACAGCGGGAGAACCCGGAACAATGACAGGAATGCTCGCCAGTGTGGCTACCATGGCCGAAGCGCGACTGGCGCTACAGGCGGGAGTCGCCATTCTCGACTTGAAGCAGCCGGCCGATGGCGCCCTGGGGGCGCTGGATACGGCAACCATCCGGCGGGTTGTGCAGCTGGTCGATGGCCGCATACCGGTCAGCGCCACGACAGGTGATCTGGTCATGCAGCCGGAGGTCGTCTCTGCGGCGGTCCGGACCATGACTGAAACCCGCGTCGACTACATCAAGATCGGTTTTTTCCCTGGCGGTGACTGGCCGGCAAGCATCGCCAGCCTGGCTGGACTGGCCGGCCAGGCTCCGCCGTTGATCGCGGTGTTGTTTGCCGATACCGCACCGGACTGGAGCATCCTCTCGACACTGGCACGGGCCGGCTTTGCCGGCGTGATGCTGGATACCATGGACAAACAGCGGGGTTCGCTGTTGTCGGTGCTGGGCCGGGAGGATATCGCCGCCTTCGTCGACTGCGCCAAAGCCCTGCGTTTGCTGGTGGGGCTGGCCGGTTCCCTGAGACTGCCGGATATCGCCGAACTGCTGCCCTTGCAGCCCGACTACCTGGGATTTCGCGGGGCTCTGTGCGTACAGCACGAGCGCACCGCGCAACTGGATCCTGCCGCATTCGACCGGATCAGGCAGAGCATCGCCAATTATTCACCAACCACTGACCACCATGCGCAAAAAATTCTCCATCACATCTAAGATATTGATCGGCATGGGCATCGGCCTGACGCTGGGCAGCCTGATCAATGCCTTCGCCGCCGACGTT
>JAJRWJ010000012.1 GCA_024276805.1 Gammaproteobacteria bacterium | reverse complement strand
TGTTCCCCGGTATTCGGCGATGGGCAGGGACTTGAGTTCCTGTTCGTTGATCCGGCCAACGTAGCCCACCACATGCGATGTCAATTCCGCATAGGGGTAATGCCGGACCAGGCGGGCGTGAATGTCCACGCCGGGAAAAAAGGCCGGACGACGGCAAAGCGGGCGACTTCCTGGTCGCTCAGACGCAGCAGTAAGGGGGTGCTGGTGAAATGTTTGTGCCTTTTCTGCTGGATCTGGAACTGTTCTATTTTTTCATCGGAGATATTCAGCAGTTTTTGCAGGCGCTGCAAAGTCTCCTGCATGTCCGGGATTTGTTCCGGCGTGAGTTCCAGGCTGTAGGAGGGTTGATTTTCCGCGAGAATGTTTCCGTGCCGGTCGTAAATGATACCGCGGGTGGGTGGCAGGGGCGATATTCTGATGCGATTGTCCTTGGCCATGGTCGAATAATGTTCATGACCGACAATCTGCAGATAGATCAGCCTGGCCACCAGCGCACCGGTCAGCAGCAGCATGGTTACGAAGGCAAAGACGATCCGGCCGAGAAAGATGCGATTTTCCAGCAGGGCGTCTTTGATGGTATAAGTGCGGCTCATGGACGGATTCAGTACGGCATGAATTGCGGCAATTTGTTTGGATGCCCAGACCGGACAAAACAAGGGCAAAAGAAACTGGACGACGGCGTCCCGACAGGATTCCAGACAGGCTGTAAGGGAATGCTGGTGGCAACAGTGGCGCCCGGCGCGGATCTGGTGAATTCAATCATCGGCTAAAGCAATAATGCAACTTTGTGCTCCATCAGGATTTCGGCTGTTGTCAGAATGGTCAGGTTATCCGGTAGGAAAAGCGCAGTTTGCGCAGCAGCATGAATACCAGAGGCCAACAGACAGTACCCGTTACCGCAGGCAGCCAGAACGACAAATGGAAACGGGTGGGACTATGTATGTTTTCTATCCAGAATACCAGTAACTGGGACAACAGCAGGGAAGAAAAAATGAACATGCCCTGCTGCAGCAAAGGAAAATGGCGCAGGCGTTTATGCAGTTTCAGACTGGGATAGCAGACCACGGCATAGGTCAGCGCGTATTGTCCCAGCAACCTGCCGGTCAGAACATCGGTCAGCAGACCGACGAACCAGGCGTTGAAAATTCCGACGCGCTCCGGAATTGCCAGGCACCAGTAGATCAGCACCAGCAATATCCAGTCCGGCATGATGAGCTGCATGAATTCCGGCCATGGCGCAACCCGGATGATCATCGCCGCGAGTACGGATAACAGATAGATAATGAAACCATGGTTGTTATTCATTGGCATGCGTTTCCGTCGATTCGGTGTCGGTATCACTAGCGGGTGTAGGCTGCAGTAGCGGTATCGGATTGCTGTCGCTCCAGACGATCAATAACTCACGGCTTTTGTCCAGCTGTGCCGTCGGTGTGGCGTAGATGTCGGCGAAAGGTTTGTCTGGTTTGGGGTGGAAGGCGTCGACCCGGGCCACAGGGTAGCCCTGTGGAAAAGTGCCGCCCAGACCTGAAGTGATCAGCAGGTCCCCCGGCTTGATATCGGCATTGTTCGGCAAAAAAGGCAGATTCAGACGATTCGCCTGGCCGCTGCCGACGGCAATGGTTCTCAGGCCATTGCGATTGACCTGCACAGGGATGGCGTGATTGGGGTCGGTGATCAGCATGATTTCGGAACTGAGCGGGTTGGTCCGGATAACCTGGCCAACGACACCGGTGGCATCCAGGACCGGCTGTTTGGGATGGACGCCGAACCGCGATCCCTTGTTCACCAGTACCACATGTTCGTAGGGCGCCAGGTTGACCGACAGAAGTTCCGCAATCAGTACCTGTTCGCCAAGTTTGAAGGAGTTTTCCAGCAGCGCGCGCAGCCGGATGTTTTCCTTCTCCAGGGCAGCGAATTTCAATAGTCGCGCCTTGTTCAGCAGTTGCTGTTGTTTCAGGACGCGGTTTTCCTCGCGCAGAGTCTGGTAGGAACTGAAGGTATCGAAAACCTGGACGGAAAGCGATCCGGGAATGCCAACCAGATACTGTATGGGATAGACGGCGACCGATAAAAACGCGCGCAGGCCTGCCAGCCGCTGGCTGCGCTGTTCCGTTGCCAGCATCACCAGTGACAGCAACACTACGGCAAGCAGGCGGGTATTGATTGACGGTCCGGTTGCAAACAGAAATTTTATGGTCTTGTCCCTCTTGATAAAACGGAGCTGCAGTGGTTTTGTATCTCATCCAGATCTGCCTCTTTCCGGCAGAGATGGCGATCTGTCAATGTCCGGGAGTGGTCCGCTAAGCGCTGTCCGGCAACTGGGAGGGCATTGCAGAGCGCCCGGTCCCGGGGACCCTTCAGCATAACAGCAAAAGTGATGGGCTGTTTTTGTGGGTAATGCCGTCAGGCCATCGCTCTGGCCGATACGGCGCCTTGCGTATATGACGGGTTTTCACAAATAATCCGCCAAGCTGCGGGTCGGTTTCCAGCGTTGCCACGGCAGCAGCTGTGTCCGCTGAGGGTGTTGTCGAGCCGTGAACAGGAGCAAAAATGCCCCGCAATACGGTGGATTTCCTTCCGGCAATACCCGGGCGGGCTGACCGGCCGGCGCTATTCCAGGGAAAATGCGGAGGCGCCTTTTTCATCCAGCATTTCCAGAACCTTGCCGCCGCCCCGGGCGACACAAGTCAGCGGATCGTCGGCGATGTTTACCGGAAGCCCTGTCTCTTCGGCAATCAGGCGGTCGATATCGGCCAGTAATGCGCCGCCACCGGTGAGTACGATGCCCCGATTGGCGACATCGGCGCCCAATTCCGGCGGCGTTTGCTCGAGCGCAACCTTGACCGAGCCGACGATACCCGACAGGGGTTCCTGCAGGGCTTCAAGAATTTCATTGCTGTTCAGGGCAAAGCTGCGCGGCACGCCTTCCGCCAGATTGCGTCCCTTGACTTCAATTTCCTTGATTTCACTGCCCGGGTAAGCGGTTCCTATTTCGTGTTTGATGCGTTCCGCGGTGGCCTCGCCGATCAGTGTGCCATAGTTGCGGCGCACATAATTGATGATTGCGTCGTCGAAGCGGTCGCCGCCGATGCGTACCGAGGCGGAATAGACAATGCCATTCAGGGAAATGACCGCCACCTCCGAGGTGCCGCCGCCGATATCCAGAACCATGGAGCCGTAAGGCTCATCGACCGGCAGACCGGCGCCAACCGCCGCCGACATCGGTTCTTCGATCAGGTAGACTTCCCGGGCGCCGGCCATTGCCGCCGATTCGCGGATCGCCCTGCGTTCGACCTGGGTGGAGCCGCAGGGTACGCAAATCAGAATGCGCGGACTGGGACGGAACAGCTTGCTTTCGTGGACTTTTTCAATAAAAAAACGCAGCATGCGTTCGGTGACGGCAAAATCGGCAATCACGCCATCTTTCAGTGGCCGGATGGCGGTGATGTTGCCTGGTGTGCGGCCCAGCATCTGTTTTGCGTCCGCGCCCACCGCGGCAATGGTTTTGGCGCCACGAATCTTGTCTTCCTTGATGGCTACGACAGATGGTTCATTGAGGACAATACCCTGACCGGGAATATAAATCAGGGTATTGGCTGTTCCCAGGTCAATGGAGAGATCGTTGGAAAATAGACCTCGAATTCTTTTGAACATCTTTGCTGTTTCCTAAACAAATATAAATCGTACTACTTTAACAACCAAGCGGGTATTTGGGCAAGATTTCAAGTATGATAATCAGATCGGCAGGAGCCCCCTGGGTTGCTCAGGAGAGCTGTCAGACAGGTGCGGACAATCTTATTTGTTTTACGGGTAAATTGAAAGCACTTAAAATTTATAATCCTGGGAGCTGTTCCCAATGCTGTTCCTGCAGAGGGCGGGACAGAAATGAAATTCAGTATTATTACAATTTTAAGTATAGCTGGTGGAGTAAAAAAATGTCATTGACCTCTGAACAAGTCAATAAAATTGCCCATTTGGCGCGGCTTGGCATCGATGCCAGTGATGTCGATGCCTACGCGCGGGATTTGTCCGGCATTCTTGATCTGGTCGCCCAGCTGGATGCGCAGCAGACCGATCAGGTGTTGCCCATGGCGCACCCTCTTGATCAGGCGCAGCGCTTGCGGGCCGATGTGGTCACCGAGGAAGATCAGCGCGAGCTGTTCCAGGCGCTGGCGCCGCAGGTGGAAGAGGGGCTGTATCTGGTCCCGAAAGTGATCGAGTGACGGAGAGCACCTGCCATGCACAATAAAAGTATTGCCGAACTGCGCAGGGGTCTGCACAGTGGCGAATATTCCAGTCAGGAACTGACCCGGGTCTTTCTCGACAGAATGCAGCGTCATCAGGCGCTCAATTGCTACATCACGGTTACCGAAGAACAGGCGCTGGAGGCGGCAGCCCGGGCCGATGCGCAGCTTGCCGGGGGCAAGGCCGGAGCGTTGACCGGCATACCGATCGCGCAGAAGGATATTTTCTGCAGCAAGGGCGTCAAAACCAGCTGCGGCTCGAAAATGCTGGATAATTTCATCTCCCCCTATGATGCCACGGTGGTGGAGAAATTTCACGATGCCGGCGCGGTGCTGCTGGGCAAGCTGAATATGGATGAATTCGCCATGGGTTCCTCCAATGAAACCAGCCATTACGGACCGGTGAGAAATCCCTGGGATGCCGATGCCGTACCCGGTGGTTCGTCCGGCGGTTCCGCCGCCGCGGTCGCGGCGCGTCTGGCGCCGGGAGCGACGGGTACCGATACCGGTGGATCGATCCGCCAGCCGGCGGCATTCTGCGGTATCACCGGGATGAAGCCCACCTACGGGCGCGTCTCCCGCTATGGCATGATTGCCTTCGCCTCCAGCCTCGATCAGGGCGGGCCGATGGCGCGCAGCGCCGAAGATGCCGCACTGCTGCTGCAGGTCATGGCCGGATTCGATGCAAAGGATTCCACCAGCGTCGACCGGCCGCTGCCGGACTACACGGCCGGGTTGAATGAAGACCTGCGTGGCCTGAAGATCGGCCTGCCCAGAGAGTTTTTCGGCGCCGGGCTGAACAGCGAAGTCGCCGCACGGATCGAGGCGGCGGTAGACGAATACCGCAAGCTGGGCGCCGAGGTCAGGGAGTTGTCCATGCCCAGTCTGCAGCTGTCGGTGCCGGTCTACTACGTCATCGCTCCGGCGGAATGTTCGGCCAATCTGTCCCGCTACGACGGGGTGCGCTATGGCTACCGCTGCGCCGAGCCGGCCGATCTGACCGATCTCTACACACGCTCGCGCGGCGAGGCGTTCGGCTCCGAGGTGAAACGGCGCATCCTGATCGGCACCTACGCCCTGTCGGCCGGCTATTACGATGCCTATTACCTGAAGGCACAGAAAGTGCGCCGCCTGATCAGCGAGGAATTTCAGCGCGCCTTCGCCGAGGTCGATGTGCTGATGGGGCCGGTAACGCCGACCACGGCCTTCGGCATCGGGGAAAAGACCGCCGACCCCATTGAAATGTATCTGTCGGATATTTATACCATCGCGGTCAATCTGGCCGGGTTGCCGGCCATGTCCATACCGGCGGGCTTCGTCGGGGACAAGCCGGTGGGACTGCAGATTATCGGTGATTACTTCACCGAAGCGAAACTCTTGAATATCGCCCATCGCTATCAGCAGGTCACTGATTGGCATGGCCGGATTCCCCAGGGCTTTGAGTAGGAGGTGATGGTTATGCAATGGGAAACCGTGATCGGGCTGGAAATCCATGCCCAACTGGCAACCAGATCGAAAATATTCTCTGGAGCGTCCACCGCCTATGGTGCCGCCCCCAATACCCAGGCCTGCGCCATCGATCTGGGCATGCCCGGTGTGCTGCCGGTATTGAATGAACAGGCAGTGCGCATGGCGGTCAAATTTGGCATGGCGATCGAGGCGGAAATCGCCCCCTATTCGGTTTTTGCCAGAAAAAACTATTTCTACCCGGATCTGCCCAAGGGCTATCAGATCAGCCAGTTCGAACTGCCCATCGTCGGCAACGGCCATCTGGAAATCCTGCTGGATGGCGAGATCATGCGCATCGGCGTGACCCGCGCGCATCTGGAGGAAGACGCAGGGAAATCACTGCACGAGGATTTTCACGGCCTGACCGGCGTGGATCTGAACCGTGCCGGCACGCCGCTGCTGGAGATCGTTTCCGAACCGGACATGCGTTCGGCGAAACAAGCCGTGGCCTACATGAAGAAGCTGCATGCCCTGGTGCGCTACCTGGAAATCTGCGATGGCAACATGCAGGAAGGTTCGTTTCGCTGCGATGCCAATGTTTCCGTGCGTCCCGTCGGGCAACAGGAATTCGGCACGCGTACCGAAATCAAGAATCTGAATTCCTTCCGTTTCGTGGAAAAGGCCATCAACTATGAAGTCGAACGGCAGATCGATGTGCTGGAAAGCGGCGGCGTGGTGGTGCAGGAGACGCGCCTGTACGATTCCGCCAGGGACGAGACGCGCTCCATGCGCAGCAAGGAGGAGTCTAACGATTACCGTTATTTCCCCGACCCGGACCTGCTGCCGGTGGTCATCGAGGATGCCCTGAAGGAAGAAGTCAAGGCGGAATTGCCTGAGCTGCCGGATGCCAAGCGCGAGCGTTTCAAGAGTCAGTATGGGCACGATCAGGAGACGGCTTCAGTATTGACGGCTACCCGGGAGATGGCCGATTATTTCGAAGTGCTGGTGCAAAAGTCGGGCTGCGATGCCAGACTCTGCAGCAACTGGGTGATGGGCGAACTGGCCGGAGCATTGAACAAAAACAGCCTGGAAATCAGCGCCAGTCCCATTGACTGTGAGCGCCTGGCAGGGTTGCTGCAGCGTATCGCCGACAACACCATTTCCGGAAAAATCGCCAAGCAGGTTTTCGAGGAAATGTGGCAGGGCAGTGCCACGGCCGATGCAATCATCGAAGCAAAAGGGCTGCGGCAGATCACCGACAGCGGCGCCATCGAAAAAATCATCGACCAGGTGATCGCCGACAATCCCGGCCAGGTCGAGCAATATCTGGGCGGCAAGGACAAGCTGTTCGGCTTCTTCGTCGGTCAGGTGATGAAGGCCACCCAGGGCAAGGCCAATCCGGCGGAGGTCAACAAGATGCTCAAGGAAAAACTGCGCTGAAGGCTGATCTGGAAGATGCAGGTCGGTTTAGCACAGCGTCACCCGAGGTGGGTGGTTAAAGACGTGAGTAGCTAAAACAGGAGAAATATTATGAACAAGATACATTGGCTGATCATTGTTACGATGCTGATACCGCTGTCCGCCTGCATGAAGCACCCGGGCGACGGCGCTGCCGATGGCAGCACCAGCAATCTGACCGTCGGCAAGGTACAGGGCGAGATCAAGATCGGCATGCCGGCTTCCGATGTGGCCGCCGTTCTGGGTTCGCCGAATATCGTCACCACCGATGAAAAGCGCCGCGAGGTCTGGATCTACGACAAGGTTTCCAGCAACCGGGTCAATACCAGCAATTCGGCCTTCGGTTCGCTGATCATTCTCGGCGCCAGCAGCCAGCAGGTGCAAAGCACGAGCAGCCAGAAGACATTGACCATCATCATCAAATTCGATGAACAGAAAATGGTTCGGGACTTTGCCTATAACTACACGCAGTTCTGAGCAACGTTCATGGCTTGCCGGTTGGACCGGGCAACGCTGGATCTGTCTGGTTTTGCTGGGCGGTATCCTGCTGTCTGGCTGTGCTGCGGCGCCGCCTCTTCCAGAGCAATTTTTTCAGCTGGCGCCAGCCAGCGCCAGACACAAGGCGCTGCAGACCCGGATGGTCACGGCGGCCGACCAACGGGAGCTGCTTTCCGCGTCGGCGGCCGTGCTGCAGGATCTGGGCTTTCATATCGAGGAAAGCGTGGGCGATTTTGCCATGCTGCGCGCCGCCAAGGAGCGCGGTGCCCGGGAATACGGACAGGAGATCGCGCGGGTATTCATTTTCTTGTTAAGTGCTCTGGGGCGTAATACCATCGTCATTCCCGTCGATGTACAGCAACAGATCGCTGCCACGCTGGTGGTCTTTCCTGAACAGAAAGACGCTTCCCGCTATCGGGTGCGTGTGGTTTTTTTCAGAAAAATATGGAAGAGTGATGGCAGCAGTGGCGGCCGGACCATTCCGCCGGGGCGGCAAAGAATGGAAATGATTTATGATCCCTTGATTTACCAGCAATTTTACGCCAAGCTGTCGAAATCGATGTTTCTTGGGATTCATCAGATATAAGGGGGAACGATGTTGAATTATAGTTATCGATTTTTGTTTTTCTCCCTTGTGGTTCTGCTGCAGGCCTGTGCCGGCAGCCCGCAAAAGCCGCCGGAGGATTTGCTGTCCCTGACGGAGGCGCAAATGAAGATCCGCAGTTATCAAAGCCGGGTGTATGACGCAACGGAGCAGAAAAAGGTGCTTCGCGCCGTGGTGTCAGCGTTGATGGACCTGGGTTTTATCATTGAGCGGGTCAATGTGCCGCTGGGCCTGGTGACTGCCGGCAAGTTCGCCAGGGACGGATTTGTCGAGGCGACCGTGACGGTCCGTCCCAAGGGCGATGAACGGATGGAGATCCGGGCCAATGCGTTGTTCAATACCCGGCCCATCGAGGATCCGAAGGCCTATCAGAATTTTTTTGCGGCCGTGCAGCGTTCGCTGTTTCTGCGTGATTGAAAAATCAACCGGCGATGAAATACTTGCTGCGCCTTGAGCAACCGTTCTTGCTGGCGGCACTGATGACGCTCGTACAGGGCTGTGCGATGCAGTGGGGTGCGGATATTCAATGGAATTCCAGGGATCAGATCCTGATGTCGGAAACAAGCCAGGTGAAAATGCGCGCCATCCAGACCGAGGTGTTCGATACCACTGACAGGACGCAGGTGATGCGGGCAGTCATCGATACGATGCAGGATCTCTACTTCACCATCGATGTGCTGGATCCGGAATCAGGAATAATATCCGGAAAAAAAATACATCAGAGCGGCAGCATGTGGCAGGATGACCCGACCTATTACCGTTACACGCCCGACAGCCTGATAATCTTTTCCATGGGTGTGTTTCGGACCTACGGGCCGTTCCAGTATCGCAGCGATCTGACCCGCATCACAGTAACGGTGCGTCCGCGCGGGGAAAGCCAATTGATGGTGCGCGCCAGCGTGCAATATGAGCTTCATGCCGTGCAGGACCCGGAGTTTTATCAGAAATTCTTTGCCCTGTTCCGACAGTCTCTTTTTCTTGCGGCAGAACTGCCTTGAGCGGGACAGGCAGGCAGCAGGAAAATTGCCAACTCGTGTTTCTGAGTTGGTTTTTCAGGTTATCGAATGGCATCTCTTGGGTGGCGCCTGATTTTCCGAACCAGCCCGGTGCGGACAGACTTGCGGTATAGCGTGGATGTCATTTAGAGTAGTTCCCGTCATTTGACGGGAACTACACCGGCACAAGGATGTGCCGGCATAATCGATGGCCTCAGG
>JAJRWJ010000161.1 GCA_024276805.1 Gammaproteobacteria bacterium | reverse complement strand
TCGCAAAAATCGACCGTCGCGGCGGAAACAGCCTGTTCCGCCAGCATCGCGAGAATATCTTCACGACTGCAGCGCGCCAGATTCACCCGCAGGGTCATTGGCGGCTGGCGGTTGTTTTCCAGAAAAATCCGCTGTGCCTGTTGCGGCCAGTTTTTTTCAATCTCGGCAATCATCCAGGCCGGATGAGCCAGCGCCGCCGTTGTCTGCCTGGCGGCAGCAGCCTTGATATCGTCCTGTTCTCTGAGATATTTTCTGAAAACGGCGTTGAGCAATGATTTGGCCCAGGGCTTTCTGCGCATCGCCGAGACCGTTTCCGACACTGCGGCATGATTTTTTACACGCATGAATTCGATCTGATACAGGCCAATCAGCAGCAGCGCCTTCACCTCCATATCCTTCAGCGGTTTGTGCACCAGCCTGGAGACGATGAAATCCAGAAAAAAATACTGCCGCAACACGCCATAACCAAGCGCCTGGATAAATACCTTGTCGCGATTGCAAGGAACATTTTCCAGCACCTCCTCCAGGGCGCTGGTCAATGACCGGCCATTCTTGAGAACCCGGCTGATGACCCGTGCAGCTTTCAATCGTGAATTCATTTCACCTCGTTCCAAATAATGCAATGGCCCGGCATGGACAGGGGAGGGAACAGATCCGGCACAAGGATGTGCCGGCATCATCGATGCCTGGAGAGTATCAGTTTATCCCAGCTGGATGCCGCCGGTCTGATGGGCATTCAGGAATGCCTGCGCCGTCATGCGCCTGCCTCCTGGCAGTTGGACCTCCAGCAGACGCAATACACCATTGCCAGCAGCCACATCCAGGTGTTTGTTCCGTACCGGCAGTATCGTTCCCGGACTGACATCGACGCAGGCTTCCAGCGCCTCGGCCTGCCAGATACGCAGGATCTTTCCCTGATACAGGGTCTGCGCTACCGGCCAGGCATTCAGACCACGCACTTTTCTTGCCAGTTCGACAGCGGATTGACGCCAATCCAGCAGGGCTTCGGATTTATCCAGTTTTTTCGCATAGGTAACCTGTGATTCATCCTGCGGTTCGGCAACGGCAGTGCCAGCCTCGATCGATGGCAATACCCTGGCCAGCCCCGTTGCCCCCAACCGGGCCAGTTTGTCCAGCAGTTCGCTGGCCGTTTCTGAGGGCTCGATAGGGCAGACTTCCTTGTGCAACATGGCGCCGGCATCCAGCTTGTAAACCATCTTCATGATGGTGATCCCGGTCTGTCGGTCCCCGGCCAGCAGTGCTCTCTGCACCGGCGCCGCACCACGCCAGCGTGGCAGTAACGAAGCATGTACATTGATACAGCCCAGGCGTGGAATATCCAGAACGGCCTGCGGCAATATCAGGCCATAGGCGGCCACCACCAGCAAATCGGGACAGAGTTCGGCCAGTTTCCGCTGTTCCTGCTGCGACTTCAGACTGGCGGGCTGCAATACCGGCACGCCGGACTTGACAGCCAGTTCCTTGACCGGGCTGGGCTTCAGCTTTCTGCCCCTGCCCGCGGGACGGTCCGGCTGGGTATAGACGGCGCAGGGCCGGTATTGCTTGGATGACAGCAGCATTTGAAGCGTCGGCACGGCAAATTCCGGGGTGCCGGCAAAGATGATTTTCATTTCTATATCGCCAGTTTCGATGCCTTGCCGCTGCCGCGCATCTGTCGGTGAATCTTGTCCAGCTTCTTCTTGATGCGCTGTCTCTTCAGTGGTGAAAGATAATCGACGAACAGTTTGCCATCCAGATGATCCATTTCATGCTGAATACACACGGCCAGCAAGGCATCGGTCTGCAGTTCAAACGGTTTTCCCTCCCTGTCCAGGGCCCGGACCGTGACCCGTTCGGCACGTTTCACTTTTTCAAAAAAACCCGGCACGGAAAGGCAGCCTTCCTCCGACTCCTCGACCCCCTCCCGGGCAACGATTTCCGGATTGATCAAACACAGCGGCTGATTCTTCTCTTCACTGGTATCCATGACAATCACCCGCTTGTGTACGTTGACCTGCGTCGCGGCAAGCCCGACGCCTTTCGCCTGATACATGGTTTCCAGCATGTCATCGACTAAATTGCGCATACTTTCATCGACCCTTTCCACTACCGCGGCTTTCCTGCGCAAGCGCTCATCCGGAAATTCAAGAACAGTTAAAATAGCCACATAAACTCCTCGATATTTAACAGTTTCAGACTGGAATTCTATCTGAATTCATCTAGACTTTGAATGCGTAATGCTTAAATATGAGATTTGGCAAGAAATAATATTCCGCCGGCGCTGACTTTTCCTTTCTGAAAAAACCATACGACATCCTGATATCCGCCCGGCAAACGGATATTCTGAACCCCCGGATACCACGGAATATTGTTATTTTTCCACCTTCAACACCGACAGGAACATAATATGCCTTTTCGAGCACTTATCGGACTTTTAGTTCCGCTCCTCTTCAGCCTGCATGCCTGGGCAGAGAATATCAAGCTAAATCCCAGTCATCCAAACCAGTATACCGTCGTCAAAGGCGACACGCTGTGGGACATTTCCGGCAAATTCCTGCAAAACCCCTGGCAATGGCCACAAATCTGGCATAACAACCCACAGATTGAAAATCCCAACCTGATTTACCCTGGCGATGTCATCACCATGACGATCGTCGACGGCCAGCCCCGCCTTTCAGTATCCAGAAACAACGGGGTACTCAAACTGAGTCCCCATATCCGGGAATCGGAACACCGGGATGCGATCAAAATCATTCCCATCGAAGCCATCTCCGCCTATTTGACCTCACCAAAAGTTGTCGCTGAAAAAGAACTGGACAATGCACCCTACGTTATCGACTTCGCCGGCGAACACCTCGTCGCCGCGACTGGAGACCGTATCTATGTGCGCGCCATCACCCAGCCAAAACATCTGGCCTATACGGTGTACCGCAAGGGCAAAGTCTACAGAAATCCTGAAAGCAATGAGATTTTAGGCTATGAAGCTAAATATGTTGCCGATACGACACTGCAAAGACCTGGAGATCCGGCGACCCTGCTGGTTACCAAATCGAAGAACGAAATTCGTATCGGCGACCGGTTGATGCACAATCTGAAAGGCCAGGTCGCATTGAATTACTTCCCCCGCGCGCCAAAAACAAGCATCGCCGGCAGCATCATCAGTGTCCTGAACGGGGTTTCCCAGATTGGCCAGCATGATATCGTCATCGTCGACAAAGGCAGCCGTGATGGCCTGAAAGCTGGTCATGTGCTTGACATTTATCAGCGCGGCGATATAGTGAAAGACAAATACAGCGGCATCGTCAACGAAACGGTCGCCCTTCCTGAAGAGCTTGCCGGCACGTTGATGATCTTTCGCCCCTTCGATCGCGTCAGTTATGCGCTGGTCATGAATGCGACTGCCGCCATCCATGTACTCGATAAAATCCGAACCCCCTGAATACCGCCAACGAACAAAACCTGAAATACTGGCTTGCGCTGCTGCGTACGCCAGGTGTCGGACCCCGTACTTTTCTGAGAATTCTTCAGATCTGTACACCAGAACAGCTTTTCTCCCAGGCCAGGCGCCTGCCGGGTGAGCTGAACCTGACCAGCCGCAGCATTGATTTCATCAAAAACCCGGACTGGAACATTATCGATCAGGATTTGAACTGGCTGGAACAACCGGACAATCACTTGCTGACCATCGATGATCCGGCCTATCCCGGACAATTGCTGGAAATTCCCGATGCCCCGCCACTACTTTTTGTCAGAGGCTCGGTGGAACTGCTGTCCCGGCCACAGATTGCCATCGTCGGCAGCCGCAATCCCTCCAGCCAGGGCAAGAGGACAGCCCGTGACTTTGCCGAAACGCTGGCCACATGCGGATACGTCATTACCAGTGGTCTGGCGCTGGGCATCGATGCGGCAAGCCACATCGGCGCATTACAAAGCACCGGCCTGACCATTGCCGTGGCCGGCACCGGACTGGACCGAATCTATCCCGCACGGCACAGGCAACTGGCGATGGATATTGTCGAAAGGGGCGCGATCATTTCCGAATTTCCGCCGGGCACGACCGCCAGAGCCGGGCATTTTCCCCGGCGCAACAGAATCATCAGTGGCCTGAGCATCGGCCTGCTGGTCGTCGAAGCGGCCAGACAAAGCGGTTCATTGATTACCGCGCGTCTGTCATTGGAACAGAACCGCGAGGTTTTCGCCATCCCGGGGTCCATCCACAACCCGCTGGCCCGGGGCTGCAATGCACTGATCCGCGAGGGCGCCAAACTGGTCGAAACGACTCGTGACATTCTGGAAGAATTTGGTCAATACAATCAAATACATGAACAAAATGAAACAACGCTGGAACAATCAATGCTTGACCTGGAGCAACAAAAACTATTGAATCTAATAATGTACAGCCCCACATCCGTGGACATGCTGGTCAATGAAACCGGCCAATCCGTCGAGGTTATTTCCTCCATGCTGCTGTTGCTGGAACTGCAAGGCTACATCAGCTCCGTCGCTGGCGGCGGCTATACACGCAACTAAAACTATCGCAATCGCATGGCATCGGGCCAACAGACCTTATGAAAGAAAATATTTTTGAAGTTCTAATGTATCTGTTTGAAAACTATCTGGAGGATGAAATAGAAACCCTTCCGGACAGCGATGCCATCAGAACCGAACTGATTCAGGCGGGTTTCGATCAACTGGATGTCAGCAAGGCTTTCGACTGGCTCGAGTCCCTGAGCCTGCATGAAACCCTGAAACCCATCGTTCCCTCCGCCTTTCGTATCTTTTCCAGTCACGAAATCGACAAACTGGACCTGGAATGCCGTAATTTTGTCATGTTTCTCGAACAGATCGGCATCCTGACTCCCGCTAACCGGGAGATTGTGCTGGACAGGATCATGGCGTTGGAAAATGAAGATATTTCTCTGGACAAGCTGAAGTGGATCGTGTTAATGGTTCTGCTCAGTCAACAGGACGACGAAGTTGCTTTTTCTCGAATGGAAGACATCATTTTCGACACCGCTCCTGAATATTTACACTAAGTTGCCTCCCACCAATCCATCTTTCCGCCAATAATGAGCAACAATCTTGTTATCGTAGAATCGCCCGCCAAGGCCAAAACCATTGAAAAGTATCTGGGCAAGGATTTTCACGTACTCGCTTCCTATGGTCATGTCCGCGATCTGATCCCCAAGGAAGGGGCCGTTGATCCGGACCATGACTTCGCCATGAAATATGCCGTCATCGAGCGCAATCAGAAGCATGTACAGGCCATAGCCAAAGCCGCCCGCAAGGCCGATCAGCTGTATCTGGCAACTGACCCGGACCGCGAAGGAGAGGCGATTTCCTGGCATCTCTATGAACTGCTCAAGGAAAAAAAGCTGCTCAAGGACAAACCGGTACACCGCGTGGTTTTCCATGAAATCACCAAGAAAGCGGTCACCGAAGCGGTGGCGCACCCACAATCACTGTCCACCAATCTGGTTAACGCCCAGCAGGCGCGCCGTGCCCTGGATTATCTGGTAGGCTTCAATCTGTCTCCGCTGCTGTGGAAAAAAATTCGCCGCGGTCTCTCCGCGGGTCGTGTGCAGAGTCCCGCCTTGCGCATGATCGTCGAACGGGAACTGGAAATTGAAGCCTTCAAGACACAGGAGTACTGGACCATTGAGGCCGCCCTGCAGATCGAGGGACAGAAATTCAAGGCAAAACTGACCCACTATAACCGGGAAAAGCTGCACCAGTTCAGCATTACCGAAGAGCAGCGGGCCGAACAGATCAAGCAAATCCTGCTGGACAAGGCGGATGGCAAGTTGCTGGTCGCCAAACTGGAAAAAAAGCAGCGCAAACGTAATCCTGCCGCGCCGTTCATCACCTCGACCCTGCAGCAGGAAGCCTCCCGCAAACTGGGTTTCACGACCAAACGCACCATGAGCGTCGCCCAGCAACTCTATGAAGGCATCGACCTGGGCGGCGAAACGGCCGGCCTGATCACCTATATGCGTACCGACTCGGTACACCTGGCCGATGAGGCGATCAGTGAATTACGGGAATTGATCGCCGACAAGTATGGCGCCGAAAATGTCCCCAGGCAGCCACGAGTTTTCAAAACCAAATCGAAAAACGCCCAGGAAGCCCATGAGGCCATTCGCCCCACATCAGCGCGGCGCCTGCCCGGTGAGCTCAAACATTACCTGAGCAAAGACCAGTTGAAGCTCTATGAACTGATCTGGAAACGTACTGTCGCCAGCCAGATGCTGCATGCCACCATCGATATGGTCGGCGTCGACCTGACCTGCGGCGGTGAACAGAATATATTCCGCGCCACCGGTTCCACGATCGCCAAGCCCGGTTTCATGATGGTCTATCTGGAAGGCAAGGACGATGGCAGGGACAAGGATGAAAAAGAAAGCTTTCTGCCGCCGATGAAGGAAGGCAGACCGGTGCCGCTGGAGGAGATCATCGCCGGGCAGCATTTTACCGAGCCGCCGCCCCGTTACAGTGAAGCCAGTCTGGTCAAGGCACTGGAAGAGCATGGTATCGGCCGGCCGTCCACCTATGCCTCGATCATTTCCACACTGCAGAACCGCGAATACGTCACGCTGGAAAACAAGCGCTTCAAGCCCACCGATGTCGGCAGAATCGTCAATAAATTCCTGACCGAACATTTCACCAAATACGTCGATTACAATTTCACCGCACATCTGGAAGACGATCTGGACGCCGTTTCCCGCGGGGAAAAGGACTGGATACCGTTGATGGCGGAGTTCTGGAAACCATTCAGCAAGCTGATCCATGAGAAGGAGGAGACGGTGCAGCGCAAGGATGTCACCCAGGAGGCGCTGGACGAAAAATGCCCGGAATGCGGCGGCCAGCTGTCCATTCGCCTGGGCCGCAACGGCCGCTTCATCGGCTGCACCAACTATCCCGAATGTTCCTATACGCGCAACCTGAACGACGACAATACAGAATCAGCCGCACCGGAAATCGTCGAAGGCCGCAGCTGTCCCAAATGTGACTCGGAGCTGGTTATCAAGACCGGGCGCTACGGTAAATTCATCGGTTGCAGCGGCTATCCCAAGTGCCGGCATATCGAACCGCTGGAAAAGCCCCTGGACACAGGCATCGAATGCCCGCAATGCCACAAGGGCAATATTCTGAAGCGCAAATCCCGGTACGGAAAGATTTTCTATTCCTGCTCGGAATATCCAAAATGTGACTATGCCCTGTGGAATGCGCCGGTACCGGGTCCCTGTCCCGCCTGTAACTGGCCGATCCTGACATTGAAAACCACCAAGCGCCGTGGCACGGAAAAAGTCTGCCCGCAAAAAGACTGTAAATATGTGACCCCCTACGAAGGCGACCCCGCCGATGCAGAAGGGCCAAAGGCCCAGCCGGAAGCGGCTGCCGTGCAGTCCTAGCCCTGCCCGACTATAAAAATAGGGTACAGGGGCGGGAGGCCTGAAAACAGCAGGGCGAGCGCATATAAATCGCTGTAAAAATAGCACCTTAGCCTACCACCCGGATTCCGCAAGCTGCATCCGGGAAAAGCCACCTCGACCCGCGGCTACGCTCATCACCTATGGTAGTTCTCCTGATGGATTACCATATCCTTTTGGTTTTTCATGATTTTATATGCGCTCGCCGTGCTGAAAACAGTTAAAGTACTCTCTGAAAAAACAAAGGAGAAATGGTTCATGCCAATGACTCAGTGCCCTTTCTGTTATTAACATCACGCCATGACAAACCGTTATTCCGCCTCCGGCCGCACAGCCACTGGCTTGATACGCAGCCTCAATGAAGACAGCATTCTGATCGATCGAGCCCGGAATTTGCTGATAGTTGCCGACGGCATGGGAGGCCATTCCACCGGCGAGATTGCCAGCCAGACGGCAATCCAGACCATTCAGCAATCGGTCTCTGCCTATCTGCCTGACAAAACGCCGGTGACGTTGCATGCATCTGATGCAATTCATGCAAGTTTGCAGTATCTGGCGGAG
>JAJRWJ010000160.1 GCA_024276805.1 Gammaproteobacteria bacterium | reverse complement strand
TTGATCACGAATGATGAAAACATTGCTCATCGTGCCTTCGATGACATGCTCATCGAGGTCCAGCAACAAGCCTTCCTGGATATCCGTATCCTGCCATTCCCGGCGCGCCAGAATCTGCTCCAGACGGTTCATGTGTTTGAGCCCCGCCAGCAGCGGATTGATACTCAGGCGCAGCTGGCAAAACCGCGCCTTGATGCCATATTCGCTATAGTCGGCGGGATAATCCGGGAAGGGATGCAGACTGAGAACACGGCTGGGCTGAACCGGATCAGGCTGGGCATAGCCGCGGCCACCGCTGCCGCGGGTTATATTGATTTTCAATACCGCCCGGGAAGAACCGGCGATCAGTGCCTGAATTTCCCCGGCAAGCAGTTCCAATGGCGGACAGGGAATGGACAACCGCTCACAGCCAGCCTGCAATCTGCGCCAGTGCTGTGGAAAAAATACCGGTTTTCCATCAACCACCTCGATGGTTTCAAACAGTCCATCGCCATATTGAAATCCCCGGTCGGAAACATCGATACAACGGCTTTGTACTCCGTTTACAATGACCATTTGCAAACACTGAAACCGGCGGCTCTCGAACTCCTAATCCCAGCGCTTGAAAATCAGGGTGCCATTGGTGCCGCCAAAACCGAAGGAATTGGAGGCGGCATAGTCGATTTTCATCTGCCGCGCGGTATGTGGCACAAAATCGAGATCGCAGTCTGGATCCGGGTTGTCCAGATTGATGGTTGGCGGCGCGATCTGGTTTTTCACCGCCAGGGCCAGAAAAACGGCCTCGACGCCGCCAGCCGCACCCAGCAAATGACCGATCATGGATTTGGTCGAACTGACCGCCGTTTTATAGGCGTGATCACCCAGCGCCGCCTTGACTGCCCGCGTCTCAGCGATGTCGCCGGCGGGCGTCGAAGTTCCGTGGGCATTGACATAATCGATCTGTTCGGCATCGATGCCGGCATCACGCATGGCGTTTTTCATGCAGCGCGCCGCACCTTCACCATTCTCGGTAGGCGTGGTCATATGGTAGGCATCCGCGCTCATGCCATATCCGACCAGTTCGGCATAGATATTGGCGCCACGCCTTTTGGCGTGTTCCAGTTCCTCCAAAACGATCACGCCGGCGCCATCACTCAGGACAAAACCGTCGCGCTCGCTGTCCCAGGGGCGGCTGGCAGCCTCAGGGTCGTCATTGCGCCGGGAAAGGGCTTTTGCCGCGGCAAAACCACCCATTGTCGTTGGCGAGTCGGTACAATGTTCCGCACCGCCGGCAATCATGACATCGGCATCGCCATATTTGATCAGACGCGCCGAATCGCCGATATTGTGAGTGCCGGTGGTACAGGCCGTGACAATGGCAAAATTTGGCCCTTTCAGCCCGTATTTGATGGACAGATTGCCGGATATCATGTTGGTGATGTTGCCAGGGACGAAGAATGGCGATATGCGGCGCGGGCCGCCCTTTTTATAGGTTTGGTAACAATTTTCGATACCGGTGATGCCGCCGATTCCAGCGCCTATCGCAACCCCGATGCGTTCCGCATTTTCTTAGCTCACTTCGATGCCGGAATCCTGAAAAGCCTGACAACCCGCGGCGATTCCATAATGCATGAAAACGCCCATGCGCTTGGCGTCTTTGGCTGGGATATATGCACTGACATCGAAATCCCTGATCACTCCACCAAAGCGTGAGGCAAATGGCGTATCAGTCATCCAGTCGATGCTGCTGATACCGCTTTTGCCATTGACGATGCCGTCCCAGGTATCTGCAACGTTATTGGCCAGCGGGGTAATGGCGCCCAAACCCGTAATAACAACACGACGTGTGCTCAATGTCTGAACCTTAATGTTTGAAGAGTTTGAAAAAGGGAGAACTTGCGACACTTTTTCCCTCTGGCAGGAGGGAGGTCACATATGCGCCGCACAGCGAATATGAATTGGATTTTTAGCCAAAGGGAAAACAGTGTCGGGCATTAATGGATGAACTAACCATCAACCATTATAAACGCTGAAGATTATGCGTTTTTTTCTACGTAATCGATTGCCTGCTGAACAGTAGTGATTTTTTCAGCATCTTCGTCAACGATTTCGCATTCGAATTCTTCTTCCAGGGCCATCACCAATTCAACGGTATCCAGAGAATCGGCGCCAAGATCATCGACGAAAGATGCGTCGGTGGGAATATCTTCTTTGACACCCAGTTGCTCAGCAACAATTTTTTTTACACGTTCTTCAACGTTACTCATATTATTTTCCTCGATTATTGTTTTTTGCCAGGAATCCGGCCTTGCAAACAAGAATATACTATTGTTGTATTAAAAAATCCCGCCAATGGCAATACCAGATGGCGGATGAATTATACTTGAAAAAAGAAAAAAGTGAAAAATATTAAGGCATAAACATGCCGCCGTTGACATGTATGGTTTCACCGGTGATATACCCGGCATTTTTGGAAGCGAGAAAAGCCACGGCATGGGCAATTTCTTCGGCAGCCCCCAGTCTTCCCAGGGGAATGCCCGCCAACAATGCCTGTTTCTGTTGTTCCGCCAGTTCACGCGTCATATCGGTATCGATGAAGCCCGGAGCGACCGTGTTGACGGTGATGTTGCGCGATCCGACCTCTTTTGCCATGGACTTGGCGAAGCCGACGATACCGGCCTTGGCTGCCGCATAATTGCATTGCCCGGCGTTGCCGGTCGCGCCGACCACCGAGGAAATATTGATGATCCGGCCGGTCTTTGCCTTCATCATGCCGCGCAGCAGAGCCTTGCTCATGCGGAAGATGGAGGTCAGATTGGTATTGATGATGTCGTTCCACTCCTCGTCCTTCATGCGCATCAGCAGATTGTCCCGGGTGATGCCGGCGTTGTTGACCAACACCGTCGGTGCGCCAAACCGGTCGTTGATGGCTTTCACGACTTCCTGTACCGAATCGGAACTGGCCACGTCGAGCTTCATGCCGGCGCCGTTCTCACCGAGATAGTCGGAAATGGCCGTGGCGCCGTTGTCGGTGGTCGCGGTGCCAATGACGAAGTATCCATCATCGGCCAATCTTGCAGCGATTGCCCTGCCGATGCCTCGGCTTGCGCCGGTAATCAGTGCAATTTGTCTGGTCATGTGATTTGCTCCAAAACGTTGTTCAAGCTGTCTGTATCATAAATGGAAAAATGTTGCGCCGCTTTGGCGATGCGTTTGTTCAAGCCGAGCAACACCTTCCCCGGACCGCATTCGACAAACCGGGACACACCCTGGTCTTCCATAAACTTTATGCCGTCCACCCAGCGCACCGGTTTGTAGAGCTGTTCCTTCAGGGCATTGCAGATGACTTCCGGGGCACTGTGAGCGGCCACATCGACGTTGTGTATCAAGGTCATCTCCGGTATTTCCAGCGCTATTCGCTGCAGCTGCTCGTTGAGCTTTTCAGCGGCTTCCTGCATCAACAGGCAATGCGACGGCACACTGACCGGCAGTTTCACGGCCCGCCTCGCACCGGCCGCCCTGGCTTCCCGCATGGCTCGTTCCACGGCGGCACTATTGCCGGCGATGACCACCTGTCCAGGGGCATTGAAGTTGACTGCGGCAACAATCTCATCCTCCGCGACATCGGCACAGAGCTTGACCACCTGATGGTCCTCCAGCCCAAGAATCGCCGCCATCGCACCGGTACCGGCAGGGACTGCCTCCTGCATCAACCGGCCTCTTGTCGCAACCAACTGTACCGCGTCGGAAAACTGCATCGCCCCGGAGCAGACCAGTGCCGTATATTCTCCCAGGCTGTGGCCAGCCATCCAGGCGGGCCGGACATCGGTCTTGCCGCACCAGACCTTCCAGGTGGCGACCCCGGCAGCCAGCATCACCGGCTGGGTGTTTTCGGTTTGATTCAATTCCTCGGCCGGCCCTTCGCTGACCAGTTGCCAGAGGTCCTTGCCCAGGATATCCGAGGCTTCGCTGAATGTCTGCCTGACTTCCGGAAACGCTTTGGCCAGACCCGAAAGCATGCCGACCGACTGCTAACCCTGTCCGGGGAAAACGAACGCCAGGTTGTAATTTTGCTGTTTCATAGGGATTTGAGTCTCAATATTTGATCAATGCGGAACCCCAGGTGAATCCTGCGCCAAATGCTTCCAGCAATACCACATGCCC
>JAJRWJ010000159.1 GCA_024276805.1 Gammaproteobacteria bacterium | reverse complement strand
TTCTGACGTAACGGAGTCATCGTACTTCTCCTCAAATGACAGACCAAAAGTGGTCACTGAGGAGTGTGCGACTATTCGCTACAAAGGGAAAGCGTTGAGGGCTGGGGAGGAAAAGCCACCGCGGAGCGGTTTAGTTCAACAGCTTAGTAGCCGGAAAAAGTCCCTGTTTAAACACGGACTTTTTCCGTATATCCCGCAAGGGATGGTTTTTTCAACAACAGTTCATTTTCCAGGCAAATACCTGCCTGTTTTTTATCTTTCACTCGAAAACTATCATATTTCCCCTGCATTGCACAGCAAAAATCGTATTTTCTTTGCGTGAAATACGGAAAGTTTCCGGATAATATGCTTGCTATTTTTTTCAAGTTGCATTATTGTTTTTTGAAAGAGAACATATAGAGAACAATATGGCAAATTCGACTCCCTCGCCGTTCCTTGAAAAGGTGCGTGGTGCGGATCCGTGTGCGGCATTACAGCATTCGCACCGAGCAGGCCTATCTGTCCTGGATCAAACAATTCATTGTTTATCATGGCAAACGTCATCCTGCTGAACTGGGTGATAAGGAAGTCGGTGCATTTCTCACTTATCTCGCGCAACAGCGTAATGTGGCGGCGGCTACGCAGAATCAGGCTTTGAATGCCTTGGTATTCCTGTACCGACATGTCCTGGAAAAGCCTCTGGGGGAACTGCAAGAAGTGGTGCGCGCCAAAAAGCCCAAACGCTTGCCTGTGGTGTTGTCTCAACAGGAGGTGTCGCGCCTGTTATCCCATTTGACTGAAGTTCACTGGCTGATTGGCTGCCTGATGTACGGATCGGGCCTCCGTTTGATGGAATGTGTACGCTTGCGGGTCAAGGATATTGAATTTGCCCATCGGGCAATTTTCGTTCGTGATGGCAAAGGTGGGAAAGACCGGGTGGTGACGCTGGCGGATGAATTGCTGAAGCCATTGTCGAGACATCTTGAAACCGTGAAGACGCTGCATGCAAGGGATGCTGCAGATGGGTTTGGGCGCGTCTATCTGCCTTATGCCCTGGAGAAAAAGTATCCCAATGCCGCCGCGGAATGGGGCTGGCAATATGTTTTTCCAGCACAGAGGAGAAGCGTCGATCCCCGCAGCAAAATCGAGCGCCGGCACCATATCAACGAAAGCAGTGTGCAGAAGGCGGTCAAGAATGCGGTACGACTGGCCAGGATCGACAAGCCCGCCAGCTGTCACACGCTGCGCCATTCGTTCGCAACGCATCTGTTGGAAGGAGGCGCCGATATCCGCACCGTTCAGGATCAATTGGGACATGCCGATGTGCGTACTACGCAGATTTATACGCATATCCTGGGCCGTGGTGGTGTGGCGGTCAGGAGTCCGTTGAGTTCCGTGCTTCCTGTGAATGAATGACGTGGCTTGTTGATTGCGTTAGCAACATCTCTCCCGTTGGCAGGGATGTCATGTTTTTAAAGCGATGCCTATTCCGTCCGGGCAAGCCAGCCGCATATATAATTCCTCACCAACAGCCGTACGCTGTGCCGCACATCCTGAATGGCCGCAGTATCGCTTTTTTCACTCAGCGACAGCATGCAATTGCCATGAATGCCTCCCCATAGCGCCTGTGCGGCGCGGCTGTTCTCTTCATCCGACCGGTGCGGCGCAATATTCCTGAAGGCTTTTTCAAAGCGGGCGAAAATACCCGCCTCCTGTTGCCGGTACCATTCCGGCAGGGCGTCGCCTCCGGGCAGGTGCTTGGTAAAAATCATGCTCCAGCGATTGTACTGCCTGCCGGCAAAATTGACATACACCGACGCCAGCTCCAGAACAGCCTGCTCGGCGTCTTGCGGCCGGGCAATCGCCTGGTCCAGTGAAAGCGCTAGATCCCGCAACGTTTTATCTTTGACATGCAGAACCACATCGTCCATGTTTGCATACACCATATAAATGCTGCCCACGGTATAGCCAATTTCCCGGGCGACGCTTCTCACCTTCAATGCGGCAAGGCCCTCTTCATCAATGATGCTTTGCGCCGCCTGCAGCACCATAGCCTTGATTTCTTCCTGGCTGTGTTCACTACGCCTTGCCATACTCTATTACACTGGATTGTCGAGCTGATGGGTAAAATCAAACTTGATTATCCACAAGTTTCAGCCGGTTTCATAATTTAGTTCCCATCGATCAATGACGGGAACAAATTCCGCACACGGATGTGCCGACATAATCGGTGGCCTCAAGCCATTGATTATGAGTAAAACAGCCAATCCCATGGACGGGTGTTTATAGGCACTAACCAATTGACAGTCATGCTCCATACCATGACATCCCGCAGAGCCTGCCCCGGCTTGAATGGGGGAGACTGCCGGAATCCAGTGATATGGATGTAAAGTCAGCACCCATGGTTGTGGGGGCACATCCCTGTGCTCTGGATACCGGCTTCCATGCCGGTATGACGAAACTTAGATGGTCTTTAGGTCTGCCTGAAACTTATACGAAATCTGGTAATCGAACGCCCCTTTTATGTCATGTGAGCAGGTTACCGGAGAACTGTGTTGAAGAACCAGCCGAGCGATTGTCGGGTCGGAATGACGGCATTATGGAAAAGAGGCCGTTTGGTATAAAATGAGCCATAGTTCACGTCCAGTTCAACGCAATATCCACCCTTTATTCATCAAGGTCCATGCAACAGCCATTTTCCAACCATCGTCTCCCTCCTGGTGAGGGGCATGTTATCGACTTGCAGAACCTGGATTCCATCCTGCCCACGCTGCTCGATCTGAACAAACGCTATGGCGACCACTTCAAGGCCAGATTTGCCGGACAGGATTCCTGGCTCTATGTGCTCAGCCACCCGGAAATGGCCCGGCATGTGCTCGCCAGAAACTACAAAAACTACCGCAAGGGCGTTGGCATCGATCTGGTCAATGTATTGCTGGGCCGTGGCATCATGGTCAGTGAAGGAGACCTGTGGAAGCGCCAGCGGAAGATGCTGCAGCCGATGTTCAACCGGGACAATCTGCATCAGCTGATGCCGTTGATGAGCGACTGCACCACGCGGTTCATAAAACACCTGCAGGCCGACATGGCCAACTCCAAACCGGTCAACATCACCGAAGCGACCGGCCATGCGGCACTGAACTTCATTCTTTATGCGCTGTTCAGTGAAGATCTGATCCGGATCATCGACGAGACGGGCAGCAACCCGTTTCTGATGGTGACCGATGAGTCGGACCGCGACCTGTTGTTTGCCCGGCGCTTCCGGGGACTCAGCAAGCTGATTCTGGACATGATCGATCGGCGCAAAAAAGAACACCGCCGGCCCTTCGATATCCTGTCGATGATCATGGACGCCAGTGAAAAAAGCACTGGTGAACCGATGCCGCAAAAACAGCAGCTGGATGAAACCCTGACCCTGATCATTGCCGGTCATGAGACCACCGCCAGCGCCCTCAACTGGGCCTGGTATCTGATAGCCCGGCACCCGGAGGTCGAGCGGCGCCTGATCGATGAAGCGCGGCAGGTTCTTGGCGGACAGCCCCCGCACCCTGACAACATCGGCCATCTGAGCTATACCCGACAAGTGCTGGAAGAGGCGATGCGCCTCTACCCGCCCGGCTGGCTGCTGACCCGGCGGGCCATCGATGAGGATGAAATCTGCGGTATCCATACGCCGGCCGGCACCGATATTTTCATTCCACCTTATCTGGTGCACCGCCATCCTGACTTCTGGGACGACCCCGAACGGTTCGATCCGGATCGTTTTGCGCCGCAGCGCAAGGCCAGCCTGCCGCAGGGCGCCTACCTGGCTTTTTCCATCGGCCCGCGCAATTGTATCGGCGAAAGCATGGCGCTCTATGAAATGATCATTCATATCAGCATGACCATACCGAACATCCACTTGCAGCTGCTTCCAAACCAGGATATCGAGTTGCAGGCCCTGGTAAACCTACGTCCCAAACACGACCTTTATATGCAGGCAAGCAGTCAGCAATGAGCGCATCCAACTTCCCCGCCACCCTGCCTGAAGCCTTGCAGCGCAGCAGCGCAGACGACAGCTCCGTTACCTTCATCAAAGGCAGAACGGAACAGCACACCGTCCACTACAGCGAACTGCAGCGGCGCGCCGTCAGGTTGCTGCATCAGTTTCAGTCCGCCGGCCTGCGACAGGGCAGCGAACTGATCATTCTGAGCAATGACAACGAGCAGTTTATCACCGCCTTCTGGGCGGCGCTGCTGGGCGGCATCATCCCGGTGCCACTGACTGCGTCCGGCAATAATTCCGCACGGCAAAAAGTCCTCGCGGTATTCCAGAAACTGGACAATCCGTTCATCTGGACAGCGACAGCCACACTGAACAGTTTGACCGATTACGCAGCGGACCATGATCTCGCCCGGCTCGTTCCGGAACTGCAGAGCAAAGCCCTGCTCATCGAGCGCATCCCTGCCGGCCAGCACCCTGGCAAACCGGCCGCGATCAAACCCGACGATATCGCCTTCATTCAATTTTCCTCCGGGTCTACCGGCACGCCAAAAGGCGTCATGCTCAGCCACAGGAATCTGCTCAGCAATATCCGCTCCATCATTGCCGGCGCCGAACTGACCCGCGCCGATGTCACCTTGAGCTGGATGCCTTTGACGCATGATATGGGTATCATCGGCTTTCACCTGGTGCCTCTGGTGGTCAATATCGATGCCTTTCTGATGCCGGCGGAACTGTTTGTCCGAAGGCCCATGCTGTGGCTGGAAAAAGTCAGCGAAACGCAGGCCACCGCCACGTCATCACCCAATTTTGGCTACCAGCATCTGCTGAAATATTTTCACGCCGAGCCACAGGACGCCCTCGACCTGTCCTCTCTGCGGCTGATATTCAATGGCGCGGAACCCATTTCCGCCAGCCTTTGCCGACGCTTCAACGAGACGCTGCAGCCCTGGCATCTGTCAGAAAATGCCATTTTCCCGGTCTACGGGCTCGCCGAGGCATCCCTGGCCGCGGCATTCACCAGACCCGGCGCGCCGTTATCGACTGTATTTGTCCGGCGCAAATCCCTGCATATCGGCGAAGAAGTCATGGCGCTGCCTGCCGCAGCTGCCGATACCGTGGAAATGGTGCATCTCGGCTATGCTGTGCCGGACACCGAAATACGCATTGTCGATGCGCAGGGAGGCCCCCTGCCTGACAATCACCTGGGGCATGTGCAGATACGCGGCGACAATGTCACGCCCGGCTATTATCACGATGCCGAGCTCACAGCGGAAACCATCACTGCCGATCATTGGCTGAAAACCGGTGATCTGGGCTTCATCAACCGGGAGCAGCTGGTGATCAGCGGCAGGCACAAGGAATTGATCATCATCAATGGACAAAATTACCACCCCCACGATCTCGAACTGCTGTGCAGCGCCTTGCCCGATATCGGGCCTGGCAAAGCAGTCACCTGCGCTGTCCCGGGAGATGCCGGCGAAGAGCTGGCGGTGTTCGTCAACTATCGGGGCTCTCTACAGGATTTCCTACCGCTGCTGGCGGAGATCAGGAAAACCCTGGCGCAAAATGCCGGCATCGATGCCGCCCACATCATCCCGGTCAGCGCCTTTCCCAAAACCACCAGCGGCAAGGTACAGCGTTATGTCCTTGCGCAGCAGTATGCCCAGGGTCAATACAGGGATATTCTGACGCAGCTGGAGGAGCTGGCGCAACCCGCAACAAGCGACCTGGCCACGGACTCAACAACCGAACAGCAACTGCTGGATATTTGCCATGACGTGCTCGGCAACAGGAATATCGGCCTGCACGACGACCTGTTTGAATTGGGCGCCAGCTCGCTGGAACTGACCCAGATTCATGAAAGAATCGACCAGCAGTTTCCCGGGCGGGTGGAATTGACCGATCTGTTCGAGTACCCGACCATCGCCGAACTGGCCGCTTTTCTGGATCAAACGCAGCAGCCCTGAAAAATCGCTGTCCGCCTTCATACTATCCATCATACTCGAGCGACTCTTCGATGACTTTCAATTTGAAACAGATTTCCAGGCCCTTGAAGGACAAGCTGGCGCCGGCAATTTTGACCCTGTTTGCGCATATGTTGTCGCGTACCTGCAAGATCGTCAACGTCGATGGCGAACAGCATATCCGCCAACTGAAGCAGCAGGACAGCCCATTCCTGCCCTGTTACTGGCACCAGCAAATGGTGTTTGGCGCCAGTTATCTGCTCGGCCTGCAGCGCCAGGGCTTGAAACTCGGGTTTCTGGCCAGCCCATCCCGGGACGGGGAAATTGCCACCAGAGTGTTCAACAATCTGGGCGCCCGGGTGATCCGTGGTTCTTCGAGCAAGAGCGGCGCGAAGGCGCTGCGCGATGTCTATCTGGCCTTGAAAAAGGAGCATCTGTGTGTCGCCACGACTTCCGACGGACCACGCGGACCGGCTTTTGAATTCAAGCAGGGCTGGCTGACGCTGGCGCAGCTGAGCGGCGCTCCGATATTACCGATGGCCAATGCAGCGGATCGCTGCTGGCATATCCACAGCTGGGACAAACTTTTCATCCCCAAACCGTTTGCCAGAATCGCCATCGCCATCGGTGAACCCGTCCATGTCGGCAAAGATCTTGGCCCCGAACAACTGACCGACTTGCAGGAACAGCTGACCCGGCAGTTGAATGAACTGACTGCCACGGCTGCGGCAGTTTTTTCCAATCCCGGCACAGAATAACAATATAGGGCGGATAAGCGCAGCACCATCGCCGAAACCTGGTCAAATGGCGGATGACGCTGCGCTTATCCGCCCTACCAACTGATCATCCAGACCATAGGGATGTTTCAGTCCCATTACCCACTACTCCAATAATCTTTCAGCCTTTTGCATCTGCAAATAATCCCTGGAAAGCTGGACAATGACCGGACTCAAGACCAGCAGGGCGATCAGGTTCGGGATCGCCATCAGCCCGTTCATGACATCGGCGGCCAGCCAGATCAGACTCAACTTGCCCATCGCGCCAATGGGAATGGCCAGCAGCCAGAGGAT
>JAJRWJ010000158.1 GCA_024276805.1 Gammaproteobacteria bacterium | reverse complement strand
TCTGATCCGGGTAACGCCAAAAGTGGCCCGGTCGATACAGGTATTGCAGCCGATTTCCACATCGTCATCGATGCGCACGCTGCCCAGCTGCGGGATTTTCTGCTGTTTGTGACCGTCCCAGATATAACCGAATCCCTCTCCACCGATCACGGTGCCGGCGTGTATGGCAACCCGGTCGCCAATACTGACATCCTGCAGTATACTGACATTGGGACCAATATAACAGTCTTCTCCGATGCTCACTCCGCTGGCGATATGCGCACCGGCATCGATGCAGGTACCTCTGCCAATACGCACCCGGCTGCGAATCACGGCACATTCACCCACCGCAACGCTGTTCCCCAGACTGACGTTCTGATCGGCGATCACGGCGCTGGCATCGATGCCGGTGGGTTTTTCCCTACCCTGATCGAACAACAGCATCACCGCAACGAATGTCTGCCGTGGATTGTCGCAGCGGATACAGCCGACGCCAGACATTTCCGGAAAATCCTGACCGATGATCAATGCCGAAGCGCGGCTGCAGCTGGCCTGGTCCAACATTTTACTGCTTTCGGCAAAGGAGATTTCTCCCGGCTGCGCCAGTTCCAATGCATTGACGCCGCTGACCTCAATGCCGCCATCACCCTGCAATATTCCACCGACCTGCTCCTGAATCTGCGCGAGAGTCAATTTCATCTTTGTTATCCTGTCTGTTAGTCTAAAACCATGATTTTCCGGGAATCATAACCGCAATCATTTATCCATTGCAATTTCCTCAGCAATTTCTGTGCCTTACTGAAAAGTGTCATATACTCCGAAGTACATTGCAGATGGCAGATTGTCCCATCTTTACAACTGAACGATAATCCTTTCGCTGTTTTTTCATTTACCGCTTCCATCCCCGGGTTGATACTCGTTACCTGATGCAGGTCAATTTATAACATGGCGCTATCGCCCTGTGTCTGCGCAGGGATACAATAGCCCCGATTCGATAATCATAACTGCCCTTCCAGACAACATGAACGACAACCACTGTACACAAATGCCGGCCGCTGGGGACCAGCAGTCGAGCCTGCGCCGCTTCCGGTATTGCGCAAAGCGGCAATTACTGAAACACGCGCTGCCGGAAACAGCCGGCGGTCTGGGGGATGGTTTCCAGGAACTGGTCGACGCCCATCAGTCTCTGGGGAACAGCTGCCGGGACAGCGGTTTGATTCTATCCATCAACGCCCATCTCTGGGGGGCGGTCTTTCCACTGCTGCATTATGGTACAGAGGAACAGCGACAAACCTGGCTGGGTAAACTGCTGTCCGGCGAACTGCTCGCCGGACATGCCATTACCGAAGTACAGGCCGGCTCCGATCTCGATGCCCTGACCACCTGTGCCCACAAAACTGACGCCGGATTTGTTGTGCAGGGACGCAAGCGCTTTATCACCAACACACCGATTGCCGACCTGTTGCTCGTCTACGCCCGTCTGGATGACAGATTGTCCGCGTTTATCGTCTGCAGGGACGACCCTGGCGTGGAATTCAGCGATGCGCCCACGGTCAGCGGTTGCAGGAGCGCGACCATGGGTGATGTCATTTTGGACAACTGCGTCATCCCCCGTGACCGGCAGCTGGGAAAAAGCGGCTCGGGCAGGATGATGATTCAGCAGGCACTGGAACTGGAAAGGGCTTTCATTTTTGCCGGTATTGCCGGAATCATGGACTGGCAGCTGCGGACAGTGGTCCGCCACAGCCGGGAACGCCGGGTCAACGGCCGCCATCTCGGCAGCAATCAGGCCATCAGCCACCGCATTGCCGACATGCAGCTGCGCCTGGAAACACTGCGGCTGTGGGTCAATCACTGCGCAACACTCAAAGACAACAGACAGCGCCTGACCATGGCCAGCGCCCAGACCAAACTGTTCGGCGGCGAAGCGTTTCTGCAGTCCAGTCTGGATGCAGTGCATATTCTGGGCGCCAGCGGCATCGAGGCTGGCAGCGCACTGGCGGGACTGGTCGATGATGCTATCGCCAGCCGGCTGTTTTCCGGATCGTCGGAAATGCAGAAAAATATCATTGCCGCGCTACTGGGCACCGGTGAAGGCTTCAAAGGCTGAATGCCTGCGAATATTCCGCCCTATCCTTCAATAGACCAGCCAGCTGATGCACATAAAGTAGATCACCAGACTCAGCAGGTCTTGAATAATCGTGGCGATGGGACCACTGCCATAGGCCGGGTCTTTACCCGCACGAGCCAGCAACCAAGGAAACAGCAAGCCGATGCTGGTCGCGACGCTGCTGGCAAAAACCAGCGCCAGCGCCACTGCCAGCGCCAGGGAAGCACTGAAGGCGAGCCAGATAAAGGGAAACACCAGCGCCGCCAGGATCAGCCCGATCATCACGCCCGTCTGCAGCTCACCCCACCACAGTCTTTTGATGGACGCCGCGCTGAAGGTCAAACCACGCACGGCGATGGCTTCCGACTGGGTGCCAATGGCATCGGCCAGATACACCAGGCCGGGGATAAAGAAAGCCACTTCCACGTTACGCCGCAGGACATCCTCAAACCCGGCCATGACCAGAGTTGCCAGCATACTACCGAAAGTGCCGATCAGAAGCCATGGCAGGCGATGCATTACCCGTCTTCGCGGTTGTCCCTCGATGGCCGACAGCGCCTGACCGGAATTTTCCAGAATACCGGTAAAACGCTTCAGGACGTCGCCATAGTGTTCATGGACCTGATGCAGCAAGGTTCCGGCAGATACCGCTCCAGTCAATCGCCCGGATTCTTCGGTCACCGCCAAAACCGGAGCAGCGGCATCGATGGCCAGGGCAATGGCCTTGACCACCGGCTCTGTGGGAAAAACAGTGGGAATGGTCTGTAAATAGGTTTCGATCTTGCTTTCCGGTGCGGCATTGAACAATTTGACCATGGCAACGATGCCCAGAAACTCGCCCTTTTCGCTGTTGACGAAAAGGTATGACTCCGAGTCTCCAGCACCAATCTGCTTTTTTACCGCAGCGATACTTGTGCCGGCAAGACAAATGAATGAAGGTGATTTCATGATCGATTCGACACAATCACTTTCAGCCTGCAATTTTGGATGCGCAACCGGTCGCAGTTCATCGAGAAATTGCACCAGAACTTGCTTGCACCAGTTCAGCGCCTGAGCCTGCCAGTGCTGTTTTTTGTAATGGTCGTTTTGCATCGCGCCTACTCCTTCATTTGAAAGATATTGATTGTTATATGGCCATGGCCAATACACAGGTCGTTTCTATTCCTGTCAGGATACCAGCATTACAGCCAATGCATTTCCAGGTTCATTATTGCTCACCATAAAGCCGGTCGACCAACTGCTTGAACCAGCGGGGCAAGAAAAATACGATAAAAACCCCCGTCAGCGCAGTGATCGGAATAGGGCCAATGTCCAGCAGGGCAAACAGCATCAACACAACGAGACATTTGAACCTGGTAAAAAAATTGTTTGTTTTCATCGAATTGCATAGTTTAAGGGTGTTTAGGGCCAAGCATTGCTGAACCCCTGCCCGGCCTCTGGTTACTGACAGACGTTACCGCCTGCATCTGCGCCAGCTCCATGACCATTGCCGCTCAATTGCAACGGCTGCAGACCGTGCCGGCAACCAGGCTTCACAGGCTCAGTGATTCTATATGATCCGGCGCCGTTATCGTGGCGCGTTCGGCAAAGCCATCCCAGACTCCCGCCTCCCTGGCCAGTTGTTTGAAGTTCTCCGACCGGTTGGTCATCGCCGAGGCCACCAGCAGCAGTTCCAGCTCCAGTTCCGGCAGGGTCTTCATCATGGCCTTGACCAGTTCCCGGTCGACGCCGTTGGCGCCGAAATCCCCCAGCGACAAGGCTCTGGAGAAGCCGTAGAACTGCTGCATCCTGCTTTCACAGAGCTGGCTGTAGCGCTTTCGCAGGCGACTGTTCTTCAGCGACTCCTTGATCGCCAGCGTCGCCACCGCGGCATTGTACAGAGCATTTTGCACGCCATGGGAAAAAACCGGATCGACGAATGCCGCCGCGTCACCGATACAGTAGTAATTTTCTGCGCAGATGCGCGTCGCATAGTAGGAATAGTCCGGACGAAACTGCAGCGAACCTGGTATAAAACTGGCTGTTTGCAAAAGTGCCTGCAAATGAGGCAGATCCTGACAGGTCTGCTGAAAAAAAGCCGTTCTGGCGGCTTTGTTCATACCCCGGATTCTGTCGGTATGGACGATCACGCCGACACTGGCTTTTTCGCGCAGCATGATATGCCAGACCCAGCCATGTTGGTAGGACATGACGAAGGTCACCGGCCTGATTTCCAGGCATTGTTCCGGCGCATGACTGTTACGGTCGGCGCCGAGATAGCGGGAATTCGTGAAATAGCCCCATAGTGCAAGAAACTTCAGCTCCGAACTGACCTGCCGGCGTGTGCCAAACTGGCTGGCCAGCAGACAGCTGTGACCGCTGGCGTCGATCACATAGCGACAACGCACAGACCCTTGCGTATTGCTGGCGCCGCGTTTGTCGGTGTAATGTACCGTTGGCCAGTGCGCATCACCGAAGTCCACGCAGGCTGCGGAAACTTCGGTAAACACCCGGGCAGCGCAGCTTTGCGCATGCTCCAGCAGAATCCGGTCGAACACATCCCGTTCCACATGCAGACCAGGGCGGTCGTAGCCATAGCGGGAAAAGGTGATCTGATGAATCCGGTCACCCCAAACGGTAATGCCGCCGGACTTCCGGACGAAACCTTCCCTTTCGATCTTTTCCGAGACACCGAGCAGATCGGTGAATTTCCAGAAATGCGGAATCAGGCTCTCGCCCACCTGATTTCTGGGGAATGCCTGCCGCTCCAACAGCAGCACATCGATGCCGCTCTGAGCCAGATAGATCGCGGCGCTGCTGCCCGCCGGTCCGCCACCGATCACCACGACATCCGCCTGAGCCGGCAGTTCAGTGGATGACGACAACTCAGGCAAATACAGCGCCGCACGGTTTACTGAAGCATCCATCGGTCAGTCCCTGCCGCGCCTGCCGCGCAGCAGACCCTGCTGGAACAGATTACCCTCTTGCCACAGGTCCCCGGCCAGCAGCGCGGTCACTTCCTGTTTGATACGCGGATGCCGGTCAGCCTCGAAAACCAGATTATGGATCAAGCGGGATCTGTAGAAGCGCTCGATCAGCAGCTGCATGGTTCTGAAGCCGGTCTGGTACATCTGGTCATCGGTGGCATGCAAGCGCGGGTCGTCCTCAGCGTTGTTCAGCAAGCCGAGATGCACACGGTCGGCAATGAATTCAGCGGTCTTGACGGCAAAGAACACCCCGGAGGAAAAAACCGGATCCAGGAAACCCGCCGCATCACCGCAGCAGGCGTAGCGCAGGCCATAGCGACGCTCATTGATATAACTGAAATCGGCTTCCACCTGCATTTCCGACACAGGACGGGCGTCTTTCAGCAGCGTGTTCAGCAGCGGTGACGCATCGATATAGCGCTGGAACAAATCCCGCCGGGATATGCCCCTGGGGTTGTCCTGCTGCACCACCAGACCGATACTGAAACGTCTGCCAGTCATCGGTATCAACCACAACCAGCCGATATCGGCCAGTAATATCTTGATACTGCCGGTGGCGAACACGGCGTCGATTTCCGGCGAATGACCCACCTGAAAGTGACGATACAGCGCGAAGCGGCCGAGATTCTCCAGGCGTTGAATGCTTTTGCGCTTCCTGCCCAGCAAGGCGCTTCTGCCGCTGGCATCGATGAAATACCTTCCCTGATAGACACCGCGTTCAGTACGCACTTCGACGCCACTCTGGGTACACTCCGCATGCAATACTTTTTCCTGTTGATGCCCTTCGACACCATGTCCGACAGCATTTTCGAACAGCTTCCGGTCAAATACGCTACGTTCTATCTGATAGGTTCCATAACGATTTTGCAGCGGGAAAGACAGCTGTCTGCCGCTCTGTTCATCGATGAAATCGGCACCGTTTTTCCTCAGATTTCCCTCTCCCCAGTCAATCCCAAGACGCTGCATCACCGGTTCAATATACGGCATCATGGATTCACCGATATGAAAGCGTGGGTGCCGCTCCTTCTCCAGCAGCAGTACACGATGCCCATGCTGGGCAAGCAGGGTTGACGCAGTGCTGCCCGCGGGCCCGCCGCCGGCTATGATGACTTCATAAGTATTATGCGTAGCGTTCATGAGGCCTCCGTGTTCAGCTGGGTAAACCAGCGGGGTCGGCTGATATTGAGCGGAATTCGGACGCCCGTGTCCGGCGCATCGATTGCCTGCAGCAAAGGTATGGCCGCGGCGGCTGGTGAACGTTGAATGAAGTGCAGGAGTTTTTTCTCCATAGGGTACGATTCCACCTCTGTCATGGGTCTGGAAATTGCCGGAATCTGCTGCCGGGATTCACTGCAGAGTACCAGCGCACAGGCAAAAGCGGCCTGTCCCATCGGCGCCGCCAGATACTGCGGCCATTGTTCATCATAGCAAACCAGCAGCAGCTCGCCCGGCCTTTGCTGCAGCTGCACCCAGGCTTCCAGCAGGCCCATCGCGAAGGTATCGTCTATCGCGGCGATTGCCGTGGTCGCTGCCCGGCACTGGTTCAGGATACTCCAGTAGCCTGCCGTGGTATTGTGCACGGAATTGTGAAACCGGGTCGGCGACAACAATGCCTCGCTGTCCGGCAGGGTTCGGCACAGGGCGTCGGTCACCTGTATCTCGCCACCGACAGAAGCGAACACCGATGCTAATTGCCCGGCATCACACTGCGCACTTTCACAAGCCTGTACTGCCGCGGTCACCGCCATTTGCGTGGTCAGACTGGTGCGCCGGCGCAGCGCCGCTGGCAACAGGGATCTGTCCACCGGCAAAGCCTGCAGGGCAAATGCCTACAAACCTTCCGGTTCCGGACAGCACAGCGCCGCGGACTTGATATAGACTGGCTTATGCATTTGTTTTCGTCGAAAAAATCATACTGGCATTGTTGCCACCGAAGCCGAAGGAATTGCTCATCACGGTTTGCAATGATCGGAAGGGTATTGGCTCCCTCAGTACCTGGCAGGTGCAGTCGTTATCCAGCCGTTCCAGCCCACAGGTTCCGGGAATGAATCCATGCCGCAGCGCCAGCAGGACAATTATTGCCTCGATCGCACCAGCGGCCCCCAGAGTATGTCCGGTGATCCCCTTGGTGCCGCTGCAGGGCACGACATCGCCGAAAACTTCGCCGATCGCCAGCGCCTCGACCCGGTCATTGATTTTCGTCGCCGTGGCATGCAGGTTGACATAGTCGACCCCGTCCGGTTCGATGCCAGTCATCTGCAGCGCCGTCAGCATCGCCTGCGCCGCACCGCGCCCTTGGGGATGCGGTGAGCTCATGTGATACGCGTCCGATGACTCCCCGACTCCCAGCAGATACGCTGGCGGCGCCTGCCCACCTGGACATTTTTCCAGCAGCAGCAGCCCCGCAGCCTCGCCAATATTGATGCCCTGACGGTTCTGATCCATGGGACGGCAAGGCTCTGGGGAAATCAGATCGAGACTCCTGAAGCCGCGCAGCGTCAAGCGGCACAGCGTATCGACACCACCCACCAGCACCGCGTCGCAGACGCCTGAACCGATCAGTCTCTGGCCTGCCGCCATGGCCTTGGCCGCCGATGAGCAGGCCGTGGAAATGGCGTAGCAGGGCCCGCTCAGCCCCAGTTCCAGTTGCAGGAAACGCGGTGTTGCCTGGTAGGCGTGACGGGTCAAAAAATGAAAATCCGCCGGCATGCGCTGTTCCCGCAGCAGGGTTTCATAGGCCTTTTCGGTTTCATAGAGTCCGGAAGTGCTGGTGCCGATCACCACGCCGATGCGTTCGCTGCCATAGTTTTTTTTGGCCTGCTGCAAAGCCTCCCGCAAACCATCCTCGGCACAATTCAGTGCCGCCAGTGCCACGCGCGCGTTGCGGCTGTTATAGGGTTCCAGAGCAGGGCGAATCTCCGGCAACGGCACGCTGATTTCCCCCACCGGCGTGGAGAAAGGCAGGTCGAACAGGGTCAATGCTCCCAGGGCGCTGGCATTTTCCAGCAGCGATCGGTACAGCGCATCATTGCCCAGGCCACTGGCACTGAGCGATGCATAGGCGGTGATGGCGACAGGTTCGATGGCAGGCATGGAAAAAGCTTGTAGAAAATGGACCAATTATACACGCAGGAACAGAGCTGTCATCCTGCCACCAAGAGGGATCTCAGGGCGACCGCATATAAAATCATGGAAAACCAAAGGATAGGGTAATTCATCAGGAGAACTGCCATTAGGAAATTACCGTAGTCGGGTTGAGGCGGCTTTTCCCGGATTCCGCTGAGACTGCATCCGGGCTACGGTTGTGAGCACTCCCCAGCATGAACAAAGTGAAATCTGATTCAAACGTAG
>JAJRWJ010000157.1 GCA_024276805.1 Gammaproteobacteria bacterium | reverse complement strand
GACACGGCATCGTTGCTTCGCCCGGATGTTGCTTTGGGTTCTATTGAAAAAGCGGGTAAAATGGGCGGATATCGGCAAAAGGTATTTGATCGTTGTTTATGGTTGCGCGCCGTACTGAGCTGCTGGAAACTCCAGACAATAGCAAGTCGCGGTTGTTACAGTTCATCGATGTGACATGACGCGATGCAAGGGCTGTGTGCATGCCAATTGAAGATATTGGGAATTTTTTTAGAGACTGACATAGGGGCAGCTCGATGACAGAATTAACTGAAGTGCCAAGTCCTTTTTGCGGCATGGGCGCCGATGATCTCACGATCAGGGTGGATGGAACGACACTGCGGGTGACCGAAAATGGCTGCGCGGTCAATACGCCGGCATTTGAACAGCCACTATCCGACACGCAGCCCAGAGTGGCTGGCAAAGAGGTGACATTGCAGGAAGCCACGGAAGCTGCGGCCGGGTTGCTGGCGAAGGCACAGCAACCATTGCTTGCCGGTTGCGCCACCGATGTCAACGGCATGCGCGCCCTGCTGGCCCTGGCCGACCACACCGGCGCGATACTGGACAACATGAATTTCAATGCGGCGCGGCGGAATATCCTGGCAATGCAGGATTCCGGCTGGATGAATACCACGCTGGCGGAAGTGAAAAACCGCTGCGATCTGCTGCTGGTCGTCGGTACGGATCTGGAGAGTTTTGCCCCACGCTTCTTTGAACGTTACCTGTGGAATCAGCAGAGCATGTTTCTGGAAGATACCGGCAAGCGTGAAATCATCTACCTGGGCAAGGCGCCATCCGGTTCCGCATCGACGGCGCCGGATGGTCGCAAGGCCGAAGTCCATGTCTGCGCCGACCAGGATTTACCGGAGGTGTTGTCGGTATTGCGGGCACTGCTCAAAGGCCATCCGGTCCGGGCCGAATCCGCAGGAGGCATTGCCGTTGCGGATTTGCAGGCGATCGCCGACAGCTTGCAACAGGCAGCCTATGGGGTCGTCACCTGGGCGGCGGGCGCCTTCGATTTTTCCCAGGCCGAGCTGGCCGTGCAGACCCTCTGTGAAATGGTCAAGGATATCAACGAACGGAATACCCGCTGTTCGGGATTGCCACTGGGTGGCAGGGAAGGGGATATGACCGCCAGTCAGGTTTCCGGCTGGATCACCGGCTATCCGCCGCGCATCCGCTTTTCCCGGGGTTACCCCGAATACGACCCCTATCTCTATGATGCACAGACTCTGCTGGCAGAGAGCGAGGTTGATGTGCTGCTCTGGGTTTCCAGTTTCGATGCGGCGAAAGTTCCGCCCGACAGCGATGTACCCTGCATCGTCATCGGACGTTCAGGGATGACTTTTGCCCAGGAGCCGGAGGTGTTCATTCCTGTCGGCACGCCGGGCATCGATCACGCCGGCCATGCCTACCGCATGGACAATGTCGTCGCCATACGCTTGAAAAAATTACGGGACTCCGGTTTGCCAAGCACTGCCGAGGTCGTGACTGCCATTGAGCAGGCGCTTTAACAGGACAAAGATATGCTGATAAAATTAACGGGGGGAACCGTCTACGATCCGACCAACGGGGTCGACGGCAAGAAGCGGGACATCTACATCGAGGATGGCCGCATTGTCAGCCAACCGCAGGATGCCCAGGTGGATCGGGAATACGATCTGCGCGGCAAGGTGGTCATGGCCGGCGCCATAGACCTGCATACCCACATAGGCGGCGGCAAGGGCAATATCGCCAGAATACTGCTACCCGAGGATCATCGCGCCGATCCGGTGGTGCGCACCGATGTCACCCGCTCCGGCTGCGGCCATGCCATGCCCAGCACCCTGGTAACCGGCTACCGCTATGCGGAAATGGGCTATACCGCGGGTTTCGAGCCGGCCGTGCTGCCGGTCAACGCCCGCCAGGCGCACATGGAAATGGCCGATATACCGATTCTGGACAAGGGTGGTTATGTGCTGATGGGCAGCGATGACTATCTGTTGCGCATGATGACCGCGAAAAAGGACCAGCAGGCCATCAACGATTATGTCGCCTGGACCCTGCAGGCGGCCAAGGGGATTGCCATCAAGGTGGTCAACGCCGGTGGTATCAGCGCTTTCAAGTTCAACCAGCGCAAGCTGGACCTGGATGAAAAGAATGTTCACTATGAGGTGACGCCGCGGCAGATTCTGCAGACGCTGGCCACCGCGGTCAAGGAACTGGGCATCACCCATCCCTTGCATGTACATGGCTGTAATCTGGGTGTACCGGGCAATGTCGAAACCACCCTGGACACCATGCAGGGCATCGGCGGCCTGCCGCTGCATCTGACCCATATCCAGTTTCACAGCTATGGCACCGAAGGGGACTTCAAGTTTTCCTCCGGAGGCGCGCAGATTGCCGAGGCCATCAACAGGCATAAAAATATCAGCGCCGATGTCGGCCAGATTTTGTTTGGCCAGACGGTCACGGCATCGGGCGACAATATGCGCCAGCATGCCAATCGCGGTTTCGCCAGTCCCAACAAATGGGTGTGCATGGATATCGAATGTGATGCCGGTTGTGGCATCGTGCCTTTCAAATACAGGGACCAGAATTTCGTCAATGCCCTGCAATGGGCCATCGGTCTGGAGATTTTTATGTTGGTGGATGATCCCTGGCGGGTGTTTCTCACCACCGATCATCCCAATGGCGCGCCATTCACCAGCTATCCGCATCTGATCCGGCTGCTGATGGACAGAAGCTTCCGCAACGATATGCTGGCCACCATCCATCCGGAGGCGCAGAAAATGACCACGCTGGCTTCCATCGACCGGGAATATACCTTGCATGAAATTGCCATCCTGACCCGTGCCGGGGCGGCGAAAATTATCGGCTTGCAGGACAGAGGCGCGTTGAGTCCAGGCAACTGGGCCTATATCACCGTCTATACCGACGATCCCGACCGGGAGAAAATGTTCGGCAAACCCGATTATGTGTTCAAGGATGGCGAACTGGTCGTTCAGGATGGACAAGTGGTCAAGGTGACCTGGGGAACCACGCATATCGTCAAGCCGGACTGGGATCCCGGTATCGAGAAACACCTGCAGAAATATTTCGACCGTTATATGACCATGAAGCTGGGCAATTTCAAAATCAGCGACGATGAAATTACCGAAGACGGGCGCGGCAGTCTGACTGTGCACCCAACCGTGGGAGGTGCGCTATGATTATCAATGGTGTAACCATCGATGCAACCTTCGCCGAGGCTTTCCCGATGAAAGCGACCCGGGCGATCATTACCGCGCAGAATGAGAAATGGGCATTGATTTCCGCCCAGGCCATGACCGGCTTCGCCACCTCGGTGATCGCCTGCGGTTGCGAGGCGGGCATCGAGCGCGTACTGGATGCTTCGGAGACACCCGATGGCCGGCCCGGTGTCGCGGTACTGTTGTTCGCCATGGGCGGCAAGAGTCTGGCCAAGCAGCTGGAGACCCGCGCCGGACAATGCGTGCTGACCTCGCCGACCTCGGCGCTGTTTGCCGGTATCGATGGTGGCAAACGCATTCCTCTGGGTAAGAACCTGCGCTATTTTGGCGATGGCTTCCAGGTGGCCAAACTGATCGATGGCAAGCGCTACTGGCGCATACCGGTGATGGATGGCGAGTTTCTCACCGAGGCCACCACCGGCCAGGTGGAAGCGGTCGGCGGCGGGAATTTTCTGGTGCTTGCCGAATCCCAGCCGCAGGCCCTGGCTGCCTGTGAAGCGGCTATTGAGGCAATGCGCAGGATAGCGAATGTGATCATGCCCTTTCCCGGTGGCGTGGTGCGTTCCGGTTCCAAGGTCGGATCGAAATATGCGGCGTTGAATGCTTCCACCAACGACAGTTTCTGCCCGACCCTGAAGGGCATGTGCAATACCGAACTGCCCATGGAGGTGGAATCGGTGATGGAGATCGTCATCGATGGCCTGAGCAAAGAAGATATCGACCAGGCCATGCGTGTCGGCATGCAGGCGGTCTGTGACCTCGGTGCGGCCAACGGCATCCGGCGCATCAGTGCAGGCAACTACGGTGGCAAGCTGGGGCCGTTTCATTTTCATTTGCAGGAGATTATGGCATGAGTGCATTGACCTTCACGCTAAAGCACAGACCCGATCAACGGGTGGATATGTCACCGCTGGTCTGCCATCGACTGGCAGGCCTGTCCCCTGCCGAGATTGCCGCCATCGAGCTGGACAATGGCAAGCGTAAGGTGCGTGTCGATGCATTGTTCAAAATTTCCGGTGGCGATACGCAGCATATCGTGATTGCAAACAGTTTCGCCAAACTGGATTTTATCGGCCGGGAGCTGGCTGATGGCCAGATCACCGTGCAGGGCAGCGCCGGCGCCTATCTGGGCATGGCCATGCAGGGCGGTGTCATCGAAGTGACTCAGGATGCCGGCATGTTCGCCGCCTGTGAAATGAAAAATGGTTTTTTGCGGATAGAGGGCAATGCCGGGGACTTTCTCGGCGCAGCGCTGCCGGGCAACAAGCAGGGCATGAAAGGTGGGACGGTGCTGGTCAAGGGCAATGTCGGAGAGCGGGCCGGGGATCATATGCGCCGTGGCAATATCCTGATCGAAGGCGACGCCGGTGATTACTGCGGTTCCAGAATGACTGCCGGAACCATTGCCGTGATGGGTCAGACGGGTCGTTATCCGGGCTATGCGATGCGTCGGGGGACGCTGTTGTTATGGCGCCAGCCCATGCTGGCGGCCAGCTTCAATGATTGCGGAGCCCACACACTGGCGTTTTTACCGATCCTGTTCGCGTCGTTTCGCAGACTCGATTCCCGCTTTGCCGATTCCACAGAGGCTTTCAATCGGGTGCAGCGCTTTTGCGGCGATATGTCGGAGCTGGGCCGCGGCGAGGTACTGGTGAAAATACAGCCACTGTGATGGAGTGCCCTGGTCCCGTATAAGTAAAAGTCTCACTGCCGGGTTGTCGAAGTTATATTCTCCGTACTTTTGCTGACTGCGCAAAGCTGTATTCATATTATGGCTTGCAGGCCATTCCCGCAGCTTGT
>JAJRWJ010000156.1 GCA_024276805.1 Gammaproteobacteria bacterium | reverse complement strand
GCTGTCCGATGGCAAGGTCCGCACCATTCAAAGTATGACCGCCACCAGTTTTTGGGGGGCGGATGGCAAGCCGTTATCGGCCACACAGTTTGTTGAGCAGCTGTTTGGCGAATTGCCCGAACTGTTCCGCAATGAAGACGAACTGCGGCAAATCTGGAGTCAGCCGGATACACGCCAGAAGCTGTTGGATCAGCTTGAGGAAAAGGGCTATGGCATGGCGCAGCTTGAGGAAATGAAAGCCATTGTCGATGCCCGGGACAGCGATGTGTATGACGTTCTGGCTTTTGTTGCATTTGCATCACCACCAATTTCCCGGCATGAGCGTGTAGATGCTCATAAGGGAAGAATATTCTCCCATTATGATTACAAGCACCAGGAATTCATTGATTTTGTGCTGGCTCACTACATCAAGGAAGGAGTTGGTGAACTCGCGACAGAGAAACTATCCGGTTTGCTTGAACTGCGATACCACAATGTAAATGACGCAGTTGCAGAGCTTGGTGCTCCTGCAAAAATCAGAGAAGTGTTTGTTGAGTTTCAAAAATATCTATACAACTCAGTATAGTTCCCGTCATTTATAGACGGGAAATAGTTGGATTGTTGATAGCAGAATGGCGACGTAGAAAAAATAAAGAAACCTGATGACGTATTAGTTTCAGTCAGACATAAAGACCACCCAAGCTTCGTCATACCGGCACGGAAGCCGGTATCCAGAGCACATGGATGTGCAGGCATAGACCATGGCCTCAAGTCATTGATTATGGAATTGGCTGAAACTTATGGGTAACCAGGAAACAGAAAAGCGATTGGCTGTTTTCTTCCCTGCGCAGGATGCATACCGACTGTCAGGGGCGTGGTGGAGGTCCCGGTATTAGAGATGTTTCCAGGCAGGCATTCGGGTGCCCATGTCTCCAATGCCGGAATTTCCTGTGCTCTGGCTGGATCAGTCCAGACGCATTCCGACAGACCGGCTTTCCGCGCCGAAATTATTATCCCGAATTTTCTCTGGCAGCTGATTTCTCCAGTTAATTTTTAACCAGGCCTTCACATCGCAAAGATTCGACTATAATTTTTTGTATCTAACAGCTTCATTGCCGCGCCAGATTTCAGCCGGCAAACAGGTTGCTGACCGCCATGCGGTTTCCAAAAATTGTTTCGCTTTGATGAGGGTTGTCACGTGGATATTGCTTCCTTGGTGGGTTTTTTACTTGGGGTCGGTATTATTATAGGAGCCATCGCTTCCGGCGGCGATGTGATGTTGTTTGTCAATATGCCTTCATTGCTGATCGTTGTCGGTGACACCTTTGGCGTTACCTTGATGCGCATCCCGCTGACTGATTTTCTGCGCTCCTTTGGGGTGTTGGGGAAGGCGTTCCTGAACAAGAAGGAGGATCCGGCCGTTTTGATAGAAGATGCGGTGCGTCTGGCCGATGTGGCGCGCAAGAACGGCCTGCTGGCACTGGAAGGGGAGGAAATCGGCAATCCTTTTTTGCAGAAGGGCGTCAGTCTGTGTGTCGATGGACATGATCCGGTATTCGTGAAGAAGATGCTCAGCCAGGAGATCAATCAATTGATCAATCGTCATGAAGTCGGTCAGGATATGTGGAAAGGGGTCGGCGATCTGGCGCCGGCGATGGGCATGATCGGTACGCTGGTTGGTCTGGTGCAGATGCTGGCGAATATGTCCGATCCGGCCAGCATCGGTCCGGCGATGGCGGTGGCTTTGTTGACCACCCTGTATGGCGCGATGATCGCCAACTGTTTCGCGCTGCCGATCGTCGACAAACTGGGCAGCGTCATGAACTATGAAAGAAACAACAAGGAATTGATACTGGAGACCATCAGCGGCATTCAGGAAGGCATGAATCCCAAAGTACTGGAGGGCTTGTTGAATTCCTATATTTCCGAAAAGAAACGTAAAACCGAAGAAGAATGACGGGAGTCGTAAATGTCCGAGGAAGCACAAGACTGTCCTAAATGCCCTCCCGCCGGGGCGCCGCTGTGGCTGGCCACCTTTGCCGATCTGATGTCGCTGTTGATGTGTTTCTTTGTCCTGTTGTTGTCTTTTGCGACCATGGATGCCGTGCGTTTCAAGAAGATGGCGGATTCCATGAAGGATGCCTGTGGCGTGCAGCGTGAGGTGCCGGTCTATGACACACCGATGGGTGTCAGCATCATTGCCCAGCATTTTTCACCGGCGCCGACCAAACCCACCCCCCTGGAGGAGGTGAAACAGTCGGTTACCCAGATGTCCCGGCAGCTGAAAATTCCGGAAGATGTCGAAAGGCAGTTGATGCAGAAAAAACTGAAGGAAATTCAGTCGGAAGCGGACAAGATAAAAGAATCCCTGAAGGATGAAATCAGCAAGGGACTGGTTACAGTGGAAACGGAAGGCTTCAAGATCATCATCCGCATCCATGAGAAAGGCTCTTTTCCTTCCGGTAGCGCGGTGCTGAAAGCGGGCTTCGAACCGGTGATGCAGAAGATTACCGAGGCGGTCATTGCTGCCAGGGGCAAGGTGGTGGTTGCCGGTCATACCGATGATATTCCCATTTCCACCGACTGGTACCGCTCCAATTGGGAACTGGCGGCAGCCAGGGCCGTGACCGTGGCACATTACATGCTGGAAAACAAGGATGTGGATCCTGAACGGCTGGTCATCGAGGGCTATGCGGACACCAAGCCGCTGGTGCCCAATACTTCCGCGGAAAACCGGGCAAAAAATCGCCGGGTTGAGATCATTCTCGAACAGGATGATGTCCCGGGCGGCGAGAAAGTCCGGATAATGGATGTCGGCAACAGCAAGGTATTGCCGGCCAGCCAGTAACCGAATGCAAGCATGCTATTGGCAATGGGGATTGATTTGTGAGCGAACAGCAAAAAGCGGATTTTTCCGGCGACAGGCGGCGTTTTTTCGCATCGATGACACGCTCCGCATCTTTTATAAGAAAATTCCTGAAAATCAGCTGCAAGGGAGCAAAGTCCCTGGCATGAATGCATTTGGCGATTGTTCATTGGCCACTGCGCTTG
>JAJRWJ010000155.1 GCA_024276805.1 Gammaproteobacteria bacterium | reverse complement strand
TGTGGCGAACAGCCATTGCCACCCTATGGCAGCTGCCTGCTGGGATCGATCAACCTGACCCGCTTCGTGCAGAAACCTTTTACCAGCGAAGCGGGCTTCGACTGGGAGAACTACAGGAAGGTCATCAGGATTTTCACCCGGATGCTGGATAATGTCGTGGAAATCCACGGTCTGCCGTTGCCGGAGCAGGGTCGGGAAATCACGGAAAAGCGCCGCCACGGCATGGGTTTTCTGGGGTTGGGGTCGGCGTTGACCATGCTGCGCATGAAATACGGTGATCCTGAGTCACTGCAGTTCACCGGACAGGTCAGTCGCACGCTGGCCGTGGAGGGCTGGAAAATCGGCCTGGAACTGGCCAGGGAAAAGGGCCCCGCGCCGGTGATGGAGCAGCTTTTTACAGTCACCGGCGAGATGCTGCACAAGCGCCCGGAAATGATCGAGGACGGTTATCAGATTGGCGACCAGGTTCCCGGCAGGGTGCTGCACGGCAAATACAGCCGTTATATGCAGCAGTTGGCGAAGATCGAGCCGGAACTGGTGCAGGAACTGGTCGATACCGGTTCGCGCTTCAGCCACCACAGCTCCATTGCTCCGACCGGAACGATATCGCTGTCTCTGGCCAACAATGCCAGCAATGGTATCGAACCCAGCTTTGCCCATCATTATTTCCGTAACGTCATCCGGGAGGGCAAGAAAACCAAGCAGAAAATCGATGTGTTTTCCTTCGAACTGCTGGCTTACAGGAATCTGGTCGATGCCGATGCCATGCCTGATAGCGATGTACCCGGTCACCAGTTGCCGGATTACTTCATTACCGCGGAGCAGGTCACGCCGAAGCAGCACGTCGATATACAGGCCGCGGCGCAGAAATGGATCGATGCCTCGATTTCCAAAACCGCCAATGTGCCGACCGACTACCCCTTCGAGGATTTCAAATCCATCTATGAATATGCCTATGACCAGGGCCTCAAGGGATGTACCACGTTCCGTTTCAACCCGGAAGCCTTTCAGGGGGTGCTGGTCAAACAGTCGGATCTGGAAAACACCAGCTATCAGTTCACTCTGGAAGATGGTCAGGTGATTACCTTGAAGGGCGATGAAGAGGTGGAATATGACGGTGAGATACATACCGCCGCCAATCTGTACGATGCCCTGAAGGAAGGTTATTATGGCAAGTTCTGATTCAGAAAACACCTTAGCAGTCAGGTAAATCCATGGTCGTACAAATCAGGAAAAAAATTGTCGCCTGCCAGGTACTGGATAAACAGGACGGTGCCGAAGCGAAGCAGGAAAGCCAGGAGTCCACCCAGGATTTTGAAAGCATGCACGAAAATGTGCAGCGTCCGGAAATATTGTATGGCTCCACCTACAAGATCAAGACGCCGCAATCGGAACATGCGCTGTATATCACCATCAACGACATGATTCTGAATCCCGGTACCGAGCATGAAGAGCGCCGCCCCTACGAGATCTTCATCAACTCCAAGAACATGGAACATTTCCAGTGGGTGCTGGCGCTGACCCGGGTGATTTCCGCGGTGTTTCGCAAGGGCGGTGATGCCTGCTTCCTGGTCGAGGAGCTGAAAGCGGTATTCGATCCCAAAGGCGGCTATTTCAAAAAGGGTGGCCGATACATGCCTTCCCTGGTCGCCGAAATCGGCTGTGCAATAGAGGCGCACATGAAGCAGATAGGCATGCTCGAGGATCATGAGCTGAGTGACAGTCATAAACAGTTTATTGCCGAAAAACGCAAGGAATTCAATGAAAAGCATGCTGCGGACAGCTCCGGGGAGGGGCGGGACGGCTTCCCGGAACAGGCGCAGTTGTGCAGCAAATGCCAGACCCGGGCGCTGGTCATGCTGGATGGTTGCATGACCTGTCTGAATTGCGGAGACAGCAAATGCAGTTGATCAGCAGGACGTAAAAGAGCCTTTGATGGCTTTATATTTTTCGGTACAGAGCCAGTATGGCTGGATCCGGATCAAGATAGTTCGATTGTTGCAAAAACGGGTTCGGGTGCTTGTATAAATGCATTTTCAGCAGTTCCACCGGTTGCGCCAGCGTCGTTTTTTGATTTTTGTAATTTATGAGCGCAGCCTGCAGCGCCGCGCTGTCCTCTGCTTCCAGAGATTGCTTCACAAGCTTCAGGATATGCCGTAGAACGCCGATATGGTCGTTTCGCGTGGCGGTTTTTTTCAGACCGGTCAGCAAGCGGCGTATATAGCGATCGGCAGTGCGCCGGATGGCGTCTTTTTCGGCGCTGGCGCTCAGGTGCCCCAGATCGTCTGCCAGCTTTCGGTTGCGGCTCATGGCCAGCAGCTGGTGACGGTTGTGAAAGTCCTGCAACCGATGTGGCGTCAGCGGAGTGGCCAGCAGCTGACGCCAGCGATGCAGAACCAGAACGCGCTGCAGGAAATTCTCGCATATTCGTGCATTGTCCAGGCGGTTTTCCTCCTCCAGCGGCAGAAGCGGGAAGCGTTCCTGGAGAAATCCTGCAAACAGCCCGACGCCAGTCCGCGTTGGCGGGCCATCAGGAAAAATCCTGACATCCTGGATGCCGCAGCTGGGCGAATTTTTTTTCAGAATATAGCCGCACAGTCCGGACAGCCAGTGGCTCTGCTGTTCGGCGCAGCTGCGCAGGGTATCGGTGACGTCCAGCTGCCGGTCCTCCACGCCGATACAGCGTATACCCCGGCTTGTCTGGCGAAGCTGTATTGGCGGCCTGGGGACGCCCAGGCCACAGGCCACTTCCGGGCAGAAATGGATGAAATGAAAATAGTTGGCCAGGATGCCGGTGATATAGGCATTGTTTTTATCGCCGCCGTCATAACGGACTTTTTCCCCGATCAGGCAGCTGCTGACGCCGACCGGGATCTTACCGGCTTGCCGGGGCATCACTGCTGTTCTTGAGTAACGACTTGTTTAATTGGATGGCCACTTGCTGTTTGATCGCTTCTACTCTGTGGCGGTTGGCGGCAAAATCCGAGTAGCCGATACGCGACGCGGAACGCAGGTGAATCAGGTGGTTTTCCTGATCCACACGCGCTTCCAGATCATCGACAAACCCGAACAGCCGTGAGCTGAACGTGGCCCATAGATAATCATCGTCGGTACTTGAAATATTTCCGCCTCTGGCGGTGATGACCTGATGCAGACCGAGCCAGGC
>JAJRWJ010000154.1 GCA_024276805.1 Gammaproteobacteria bacterium | reverse complement strand
GTCATCCTGGCGAGTTCGGTATTTTCCTGCGCGGACTCGCTGTCACGCGCTTCCAGGGTCATGCCGCAAATGGGACAGTCCCCGGGCGCATCGCGCACGATCTCGGGATGCATCGGACAGACATATTCCTGCCGGGCCGGCAGCACAGGTGCGGCTATCGCCTCCAGCGCCATGCCGCATTTCGGACAATCACCCGGCCCGTCCTGCTGTATCTCCGGGTGCATCGGGCAACTGTAGATCTGCCGGACCGGCGCCGCCGGTGCAGGTATCGCTTCCAGCGCCATGCCGCATTTCGGACAATCACCCGGCTCGTCCTTCTGTATCTCCGGGTGCATCGGACAGCTGTAGATCTGCCCTGCCGACGTTTTTATTGCCGCGTTGCGCCCGGCTTCATCCACTACTTGATGTGTCTCAGTATGACTACAATGACTTTGTTTTTCCGATGCGGGTGTTGCTTTCATGGACGTCATCTCCAGCGGATTGTTGGCAGGTCGTTACCGGTTCTTGGAACCTGTTCAAGATCGTCACGAGCCGCAGGCAGTTGTGAGCGGACGGAGCACACAAACCCGAGTTACACGGAGTAAATGAGGATTTCGGGCACCGCTCCAGCACAAATGGCAGTAGCACAGTAAAACTTGAACAGGTTCTTAACCCCAAAGTACGCCGATTGACCCATGAATTCAAGAGCCATATGCATTGAGCCATGTTCCCCGCTTGTTTCAGCCACAACTGCCAGAGGCTCGTCACCATCACCAACAGGTTCCAGGAATTCAACGTCTTCTCAGAATACAGAACAACGCCTTGGGAGAAAAGCTGCTCGCAGGGGAACTAAAACTGCTTGTTTTGCTCCGGATGAGTTCAAATCGACCCGAAAAGAAGCGCTCGATGTCCGCTTCGTCATAGCGTCCGGGAGGACCTTCCTGATGTGTTTCAGTCTTGTGGAAACACTTCAGCAGCAGGATTCCTCCAGGCTTTAGCAAGCGTGCAACCATGGTCAGATAGACTGAACGATCAGCCTCATCGGAAAAACAATGAAATACACCACGGTCGATAATCAGATCAAACGTACCGGATAGCTGACTTTGCAAGATATCTTCGACCCGAAAATCAATCTGCACGCCTTCCCTTTCGGCAAGTTTTCCGGCCTCTGCAATGGCGCTGCTCGAGATATCACAGGCGGACACCACAAAACCCCGTTTCGCAAGGGCAACCGACTGCGTTCCCACTCCGCAGCCGAGATCGAGCACATGCGCCGAGGTCAGCGAAATACTATGCAATGCCTGTTCAATATCCGGATCCAGCGAAGGTGAATACCAGGGCAGCTGTTCCGCTGCAGTTTCCTGGTAACGCGCTTCCCAGCCAAGCCCGGAAGCTACTTCCCAGTCATTCCGCCACTTTCCGTTATAGACAAATTCGCTGATTGCCTTACGATTTCTTGGCGCCAGCTCCCGACTAAGAAAAACTTCTTCAAGATTATCAATATTGCCAGGATGACCGATCGCCGTGACGCTCATGATGTGCACATGTTCAGGTATTTGCAGACTGGTCTGCAGCTGGCCGGCATCGAAACCAGCCATTTGATGCGTCATCAGCCCCAGGGCTGTCGCCTGCAGACACAGACTCATCACTGCCTGCCCGGTATCGTATTCAGCCCAGCGGTTGGGATTTTCATTGCTGGTAAAAAAAGCTTCGGCTGCCGCCACGATCAATACAGGGGCATTTTTTGCCCATAATTGATTATTTTCCACAAGCGCGCTCAGTATCTGCCGCCAGGAAAATTCATCTTCAAACCGGTCTGCGACAACAAAGCGCCATGGCTGTTCGCCATAACAGGAAGGCGCCCAGCGTGCAGCCTCCAGGCATGCGGCAAGATGTTCCCGGGTGACCGGTTTTTCCGTATCGAAGGCGTATGTACTCCAGCGCCTGGCGAACAGTGCTTCGATGGGGACCTGTAAATTCATGCGTCGCTGGGCCATGGTTAATCCTCTCGTGACTTCGTCTGGGTCGCTTCAGCATGGCGGTCGAGCGCCAGCAACAGATAGAACGCCGGAACGATAAACAGCGTGAACAAGGTGCCGACACCCAGGCCGCTGGCGATCACCAGGCCGATATCGAAACGGCTGGCGGCGCCCGGACCCGATGCAATCAATAACGGAAGCATCGCCACAATCATCGATACCGTGGTCATCAAAACCGGTCTCAAGCGAATTCTCGCCGCCTGTTCGATCGCCTGCTGTTTCGATAAACCGGCTCTGATCTGTAATTGATTGGCGAATTCCACGATCAGAATCCCATTTTTCGCGACCAGACCAATCAGGGTAATCAAGCCTACCTGGGTGTAAATATTGATCGAAGCATAGCCGAACATGATAAAAACCAGGGCGCTGGCTATGGAGAGCGGCACCGATATCAGAATAATCAGCGGATCCCGCCAGCTTTCAAATTGCGCCGCCAGCATCAGGTAGATAACCAGCAGGGACATGAAAAAGGTCAGCACAAGCGCACTGCCCTGTTGCGCATACTGCCGCGAACTGCCGGTATAGTCGTAACTGTAGCCACGGGGAAAAGTCTCTTTTGCCAGCTGCTGCAGATAATTCATGGCATTTCCCAGAGTGACCCCCGGAGCCATCATACCCGACAGAGTCAAGCTGTTGCGTTGTTGAAACTGCGTTCTTTTGCCCGGTTCGACCGACTTTTCAATGCGCACCAGCGACGACAAAGGCACCAGACCTGCCGATGCCGTACGCAAATAATACTGCTCCAGCTTGCCGGTATCGAGACGGGATTCGTCAGCGACCTGGGGAATGACCTTGTAACTGCGCCCCTGCAGACTGAAACGATTGACATATTGTTCGCTCAACAGCACCGCCAGATTACTGCCTATTTCCCGCATCGTCAATCCCATGTCAGCCGCACGGTCGCGGTCTATCACCAATGTTGCTTTAGGCCGGTCAAAACTGACCTGTTTCATCAAAAAGTCAAAGCGCCCGCTGAGCATCGCTTTACCGAGTAATTGATCGGCCACCTGATCGAGGCGGGCATAGTCGGCATCGGTGACGATCACGAACTGCAAGGGCAAGCCACCACCTGAACCGGGCAGGCTGGGCCGTGGAATGATCGCCGTCTTAAACCCGGCAACCTGATCGACCCTGGCCTGGAGTTCCGGCTGAATGTCCATTTGTGAACGTTTGCGCTGAGCAGTCGAAGGCATTTTAAATCCACCGAACACGACATTGTTATCGCCGCGAAAACCCAACAGCCAGAAGCTTTCCCTGTATTCGGGGATGCTCTCGAACTGTTTCAACAGCTCCCGGGAGTAGACTTCATTATACGCCAGCGTTGCAGTCTGTGGTCCGGTCGCCATGAAAAACAGAATGCTTTGGTCCTCTGTCGGCGCCAGTTCTTTCTG
>JAJRWJ010000153.1 GCA_024276805.1 Gammaproteobacteria bacterium | reverse complement strand
GTGATGAATTTCCAGGGGCTGAATGCCAATATCATGTCCCTGGGCGGCATTGCAATCACCATTGGTACGATGGTCGATGGCGCCATCGTCATGGTGGAGAATGCCCACAAGCATCTTGCCAAAGCCGCTGAAGACAAGGGTTCGGATTTGACCATAGACGAACGCTGGCAGGCAATCATGGAGTCTTCTCTAGAAGTAGGACCGGCATTGTTTTTTTCACTGCTGGTCATTACCGTCTCCTTCCTGCCTATATTCACGATGCAGGCCCAGGAAGGACGTCTGTTCAGTCCGTTGGCTTTCACCGCCACCTATTCGATGGCCGCCGCCGCCATTCTTGCCATTACCCTGGTGCCGGTGATGATGGGCTATTTGATCCGCGGCAAGGTCATCTCCGAACATCAAAATCCTGTCAATCAGTTGTTGCATGCGGTGCATACTCCGTCATTGAAGCTGGCGATGCGTTGGCGTGGTGTGACGATCATCCTGGCTTTGGGCTTATTGGTTGCGACTTATTATCCCTATTCGAAATTGGGCAGCGAATTCATGCCGCCATTGGACGAGGGGGATATTTTGTATATGCCGACGACCTTTCCGGGTATTTCCATCACCAAGGCCAAGGAGGTGCTGCAACAAACCGACAGGATCCTGAAAACCTTTCCGGAAGTGCATCATGTCTTTGGCAAGGTGGGACGGGCGGAAACCGCCACCGATGCGGCGCCATTGTCGATGACGGAGACGACCATTCGCCTCAAACCCAAGGATAAATGGCCGGATCCGAATAAAACCACACAGCAACTGATGAGTGAAATGGACAAGGCGATCAAATTTCCAGGTGTCGCCAATGCCTGGACCATGCCCATCAAAACCCGTATCGATATGTTGTCGACCGGGATCAAGACACCGATAGGCATCAAGGTTGCCGGTCCAGATCTGACGGTGCTGCAACGCGTCTCGAAAGATATAGAACAAGCCATGAAAATGATGCCGGATACATTGTCCGCTTTTGGTGACCGGGCCGTGGGTGGTTATTATCTGGATTTCGATATCGACCGGGAACAGGCCTCGCGTTATGGGTTGACCGTCGGCGATGTGCAGGATGTCATTCAAAGCGCCGTCGGCGGGATGAATATTACCGAGACGGTCGAGGGTCTGGAGCGTTACCCGGTCAACCTGCGTTATCCCAGGGAATTGCGTGATAACCTGGAAAATCTGCGGCGGGTTTTGATCCCCACACCGACCGGAGTGCAGATTCCATTGACCATGGTCGCCAAACTGGTACTCCGGCGTGGACCACCCTCCATCAAGAGTGAAGACGCCCGTCCCAATGCCTGGATCTATGTCGATATCAAAACCTCCGATATTGGTGGTTTTGTCGCTGATGCCAAGAGGGTTCTGGCCGAACAGGTCGACGTTCCTCCCGGTTACACCATTTTCTGGTCGGGGCAGTTCGAATACATGGAACGGGCCGCCAAACGCCTGCAAATCGTGGTGCCGGCGACCCTGTTGATCATCTTTTTACTGCTGTATTTCAACTTTCGCAATATCAATGAACCGGTCATCATCATGCTTGCGCTGCCTTTCGGTGTGATCGGCGGTATCTGGCTGATTTATATGAATGATTACAATCTGTCCGTAGCCGTCTACGTGGGTTTCATCGCGCTGGCCGGGATGGCGGCGGAAATCGGCGTGCTGGTGCTGAGCTTTATCGACATCGAAATTGCCAAACGCCGCGCGGCAAGTGAAATACCGTTGAGTACGGCGGAAATAAGGGATGCGGCACAATCGGCAACTTCGCTGAGAGTGCGGCCGGTGGCAATGACCGCTGTTTCCACCATGGCCGGGTTGATTCCCATCATGTACAGCAGTGGCACCGGTTCCGACGTTACGCACCGTATCGCCGCGCCGATGCTGGGCGGCATGCTGACGGTGCTGATTCTGAATCTGCTGGTGCTGCCGGTAATCTACAGTTTCGTCCTGCAGTTTCAGGAATGGCAGAAAAGACGGGAGCTTGAGAAAACTTAATCCCAGTAGAGACTGGAACAACAAGCCACGCCACAGAGGAAAAAAGTTCAATTTTCTCTGTGGTGACTTTTAAACAGGCAAAGGGCCGGTTACAGTGGGAGTAAGCGCAGGGAACGAGCATGCTATAAACCGGGCAACTGCCACATCGGGAGTGGGCTATCGGTTCCGCAAGAATCGGGCGGTGTCCAAGCTTCACTGGCCGGTTGTGAATGTTGTTTTTGTCCATTCCTGACCAGTTTCAGGCAACGGGCCGTAGCAGAAACCCTCTTCTGCGGATACCTGGCCTTTGACATGGGTGTTGCTCATAAGTTGTATAGTGAATTTCAAGTAAAGAGGAAAACAAGATGCAGAAACCGTTAGTATTATTGATGTTGTTTTTGTCCGCCTGTGCGGGATATGATAAGGAACCCTTGCAATCCACAACGATGCCTGAAGTACAAAATGCCGCTGGCATGAAAATTTACCAGAAAGATTGCGCCGCCTGTCATGGCGGCGATGGAACCGGCGCCTTTGCCGGAGTGCCGGATTTGACCCAGGTTGCGGGTTTCAGAAAAGATGCCGATTCGGATGCGGCATTGTTCCAGCATATCAAACATGTCAAGGAAGGCCTGAAAACCCCGGGAAGTCCCATGGCTATGCCGGCCAAGGGAGGTGATCTGAACTTAACCGAGCAGGATATCAAGGAGGTATTGAAATATATGCGTGAAAAATTTACCCACGAATAAAGTATTCCCTTTGTGACGGCAGTCCTGGGAATGTTTTCAAGGAAAAAGCAATGCCGCTGATTCCCTGGAAACATGCCATCCTGACCGTCTGTTTTAGAACGGGATGCCGGTTTTGCCGGGTAGATCAGCTGAAAGTAAAGTTCTTGACTCCATTCATCATGTGATATCGGGGAGGTATCTTATGAACAACAGGCTAATGCTTTTTGTCAGCGCCATTATGCTCATTTTCCTGACAACAGGAAAATTGGCTTATGCACAAGATCCTGACAAAAATGATCAATATGTTTCCAAAAAACAATATGATCAATTGAAGAGTGAAATGACGAAGCTGCAGGAGCAGGTGCAGTTTCTTCTGCAACAGCAGTCCAGGCCCCAGCAGGCCGCGACAAAACAGTCAGCGGGCGGGCAGCCGGATCAGCTGGCAAAAACCGAGAAAGACATCAGCGAACTTCAGGAGGAAGTCAAAACCCTGAAGGCGCAAAACGAAGCCCTGGATGATGGCACGACAGGCTTTTTACTGACTGGATATGCCTTCGCCGGCTATACGGATTCTCAAAGTTCCAGGTCCTCGTTCAATGCCGGATTCAATCCGATTTTTTTGTGGCGGCTTCGGGAGGATCTGATTTTCGAAGGAGAGCTGGAGCTGGAACTTGAAGACAATTCGACCAATGTCGGGCTGGAATTCGCCCAGCTTTCTTATTTGTTGAATAACTATGTCACTGTTGGCGTGGGGAAATTCCTCAATCCGTCCAACTATTTCATTGAACGCCTGCATCCGACATGGATCAACAAACTGGTCGACAAACCGCTTACCATGGTGGGAAACAATCGTATCCAGGCGGGTTCCCAGCTCGGTCTGCAGGTCAGAGGCGGGGTGCCTCTTGGATCGATGCGCGGCGAATATGCCTTATATGTCTCCAATGGCCCTTCCATGCGCAGTGATGGCAGTTTGAGTTTCAAGGATTTCACCGACAGCAACAACAACAAGGCGGTAGGCGGCCACATCGGCTGGCTGCCTTTTTCCGGCTTCGAGCTGGGCTACGGGTTTGAAGTCGCCGGAGTCGGTGATCTCAATGGCGGTACGCTGGATGTAGTGACCCATGTCGTGGATTTGAACTATGCACGCACAAGTAAAATAATCCTGGGCACCATAGATTTACGGGGACAGTTTGCCGACCGGCAGATCGACCGTTCCAGCAGTCCCAGCCTGGCGTTCAATAATCACAGCTCCGGTGGATATGCACAAATTGCCTATCGCCCCAGTTTATCCAGGTTGTTTATGATCAGGGATTTTGAAAGTGTCTTGCGTTATGACTGGATCAACCTCCCCGATGCGCCGAATTTCAATGATGAGCAGCGTTGGACGGTTGGTCTCAATTATTATCTGGCAGCCAGCACCATGATTAAATTTGCCTATCAGTTTGACAACAAACAAGGGGCGCAGGATGACAATGCAGTACTTTTCCAGGTAACCAGCGGTTTTTGAGGAAGTATGATGTTCAGAAAATTCAACTATTCATTTATGACAGGTTTTTCAGCGGTGCTTCTCCTGCTTACCGCCTGCAGTTCTGCAACGCCGATTCAGCAGCAGGGCGACGGACTGACGCCGCAATCGACAGCAACTAACGGAGTACAGTTGTGGGCGGACAATTGTGCGCGTTGCCACAATATGCGGCCACCGGAGTCCTACAGTGATGCGCAATGGGATGTGGCAGTAATGCATATGCGGGTCAGGGCTAATTTGACGGCGCAGGATGCCAACGCAATTGTGGAATATCTGAAGTCTGCCAATTAGTCAGCGACTATGAACAGCCATTCATGGGCTTGTGTGAAAAGAAAACAGAAAATAGCATGAAAGTATTTTTCTGTGCCGGGTTGCTGTCTGTGTTCAATGCACAGGCACTGATATTGTTCTGTCGGATTATTCAATGCAGGTGCGCACTGCGTACCGTTGCAGGTTAGGAAGCGGTATGCAAAATGCCCTATAAAAAAAGTCGTCCCGGAGTTTTCTCGATTGTGGGATGGATGAAAGACTGTTATTCACCTGTTATCTGTTGTTGACGGGGGTGGCCTATCTGATGGCGATGTCTTATCTGTATACCTCCCATCAGGGGCATGATGGCAGACCGGGGTTATCCATCGAGGATGTTGTCGACACTTATTACGGCAACCGCAGTGGCACCAGGCTGGAAGCGGCGATTCGCGGGCCGATGGCCGCTTATATCGAGGCTGAAGACCGCCATGTGATTGTCGAATGGCTTAAAAGGGGCGCCCCCAGAGTGGATTATACAGCGAGGATCCAGCCCATTCTGGCCAAGACCTGTCTGCAATGCCACACGCCGGCTTCGGGATTGAAAATTCCTGACTTGTCCAGTTATGAAGGTATACGGGAGGTTGCTGAAGTCGATACCGGCGAATCCTTGCATACCCTGGTCAAACTTTCCCATATTCATTTGTTCGGGATCGGGCTGGTGTTGTTCATACTGGGTTCTATTTTCAGGTTGACGGTATTGCCCAGCTGGCTTAAGTATCCGTTGATAGTGGTTCCTTTTCTGGCGGTGTTCATCGATATCCTGTCCTGGTTTCTGACCAAATGGGACCC